>CAIPEX010000012.1 GCA_903864185.1 uncultured Chloroflexota bacterium
GAGCCGATCAATCCTGAGGCGTGGATCTGGTATCGCGATGTGATCGGCGGCGGCCGCACTCCCGTGGTGGATACCTGGTGGCAGACGGAGACCGGCTCGATCATGATCAGCCCCCTCCCTGGCGTGACCACGACGAAACCAGGCTCGGCAACCTTCCCGCTCCCGGGCGTGAGCGCCGACGTGGTCGACGATGCAGGGGAGCCTGTTGGCCTTGGAGCTGGCGGCTACCTCACACTCACCCAGCCCTGGCCATCAATGCTGCGCGGTATCTGGGGCGCACCAGAGCGCTACAAGGAGACCTACTGGAGCCGCTTCCCCGGCGCCTACTTTGCTGGCGACGGCGCACGACGCGACGACGAAGGGTACTACTGGCTCCTCGGTCGCGTCGACGACGTGATGAATGTCTCGGCGCACCGGATCAGCACGATTGAGGTGGAGTCGGCCCTTGTCGATCACCCAACCGTTGCCGAGGCTGCCGTCGTAGGGAAGAGTGATTCACTCACCGGGCAGGCGATCTTCGCCTTTGTGATCTTGAAGAAGGGGGTCGAGACATCAGAGTCCTCGGCAAAGGAGCTGCGCGATCATGTGGCGAAGCAGATCGGCGTGATTGCCCGTCCGCGCTACCTCCTCTTCGTGAGCGACCTCCCAAAGACTCGCTCGGGCAAGATCATGCGCCGACTCCTGCGCGACATTGCTGAAGGACGCTCGCCCGGCGATGTGACAACCCTTGCCGACTCCAGCGTTCTTGAGACGATTCGCACGAGCAGCGGCGCCGCCGACGAGTAGGCGGGTCGCGCCCGCAACGGAGAACACCTCTATGCTTCCCCTCATGCCACGTGACGCACGCCTCCTCCCTGTTTTCGCTGGCACCCCCGTTGATCGGCGCGGGCGCGTCCTCCGCGATGTGCGCCTCTCTGTCACCGATCGCTGCAACTTTCGTTGCGGCTACTGCATGCCGGCAGAGCAGTTTGGGCAAGACTTTGCCTTCCTGCCTCGCGCAGAACTCCTCACCTTCGACGAGATTGCCCTGGTTGCTCGTGCGCTCATCGGCCTCGGCGCGCGCACCCTTCGCATCACAGGGGGAGAGCCGCTCGTTCGCCGCGACGTAGATCAGCTCGTCAAACTCTTGCGCAATCTCGACGCACTCCCCGAGCTCCAGGGGGAGCCGCTCGACCTCGCCCTGACGACGAACGGTTCACTCCTCGAGTCCCTTGCCGCTCCACTGCACGCGGCTGGGCTCAACCGCCTGACGGTCTCACTCGACTCGCTCAACCCTGCAACCTTCGCGCAGATGTCGGGGAGCGCCCTCCCACTCTCGACGGTTCTTGCCGGGATCGCCGCTGCACGCACCGTAGGCTTCCACCACCTCAAGCTCAATTGCGTGGTCCGCCGCGGGGTCAACGATGCGGGGGTAGAGGCGCTGGTCAACTACGCCCGAGAGGGCGGGCACACGATTCGGTTTATCGAATATATGGACGTTGGCACGAGCAACGGGTGGCGCCTCGACGAGGTGGTTCCCGCCGCTGAGATCGTGGCCCGCATCAGTGCGCGTCACCCGATCGAGCCGATCGGCCCCTCTCGGCCAGGCGAGGTTGCTGCACGCTATCGCTTCAGCGACGGTGCCGGCGAGATCGGCATCATCGCCTCGGTCACCGCACCATTCTGCGGCGACTGCACACGTGCCCGCGTGAGCGCCGATGGCCATCTCTACACCTGTCTCTTCGCAACCGATGGGCTGGCGCTGAAGCCCCTCGTGCGCCCAGAACCAGATCTGGCGCGCCTCAGTCATGCGCTGCGCAGTCGCTGGGAGCAGCGCGATGATCGCTACTCGGAGTTGCGCGAAGCGATGGGGGAGCAGCACCTCGAGAAGGTCGAAATGTTCCGCGTCGGCGGGTAGTTTTCCACAATTCAGCCGCCTGCCACGCACTGCGTGGAGAAATCACCCGCAGAGCCCCCAAAGTTCGTGGATAAGTCCCTTCCGTTTGCATGCGCTGCGCAGGAAGATTGCAGCAGCCCGAAGGGGCCAGCGGTGACGCCGCCGACCGAGCAATCGGCCAGGCGGAACGTACTGCGGCGATGACGGGATCGAACCGACAGGCAACTGTCGGATCTGGTGAAGGACCACCGCCTACGAGGCAACTTGTAAGGTGGAACGGAGGGTCACCAGGAAGCTCGCCTTACGGTGAGTGACTCGATCCGATTCCGCAGCGGCGGGGATCCGGCGTGAAAGCGTCGCCCCCACCATCGGATGGCACTTCGGGCTTTTGCTTGCCCTCAAGCCCCTACGGCATCAACTCCTGGATCCTGTCGCGGATCGCCTTGATTGTTGCGCGACTGAGAGGCGACGTGTACTTCGGCGGCATGATGCGGAACTGCTTCGCCTGCCCAGTGAGCGCTGGGCCGAGCTGCTCGATGAGGGCAGGCAACGCTGCCTGTGGGATATCTGTCCATGCGAAGCCCTTTGCAGCACGAACAAGATCAGCCGCGTTGAGGATCGTGTCGACGGTAATTTCCTGGCGAATGGCGAGTAGCACCGCGAACTGGCGACGCATCCGTCCGTAGTCAGAGTCGCTGTGGCGGGTGCGCGCATACGCGAGGGCCATGTGCCCGTTGTAGTGGTGGTCACCCTTCGAGAAGGTTACAAGGATATGGCCGCCCTCTGGTGCGGGGTAGTGCTTGTCGACGATGGTTGCCGGCACGTTGATGTCAATCCCACCAAGCGCATCAATCACCTTCACCACACCAAAGAGGTCGGCAACGAGCACGGCATCGATCGGTCGGTTTGTGAGTTCTTCAATCGCACCGCGGACCGCGCCGATGCCACGAATGGCACCCTGACCCGGCCACTTGCCAGGTTCACTCATTGCAGTGGAGTAGAGGCCGTTGAGCATGCCGCGCACGCACTTGCATGGTTTTGCATCGCGTGCATCGCCAGGTGGCAGTGGGACGTTCGTGAGATTGCGGGGGATGCTGATCATTAACACCTTGCCCGTTACAACATCCATCTCGACCAGCATCATGACGTCGGTGCGTCGTCCCGATCGAGTAGGGCTGCCGTCTGAACCGATGAGGAGGAGGTCAAACTTTGATTCGTCTTGACCAAGCACATCCGTCCCCCAGGGGGTTGACGCCGAAGGCGTGGTCCACGGTGTAGCTGCGCCGAGCTCTGGAAGCGTTCCCTGACCGGCGCCGGCATTCCCGCCTGTCGGCGTCCCGGCAGGGTCGCTGCTCGCAGATTCACTTGGCTGCGCTGAGGTTCCCGGTGATGCCGTGCCGCCAGCGCTCTCGCTTGGGCTCGGTGTGGGGGAGCCAGCGAACGTTTGCTTGATCAGTTCATCGACAGTAGCAATCGTATTTCCAAGCACGATGTGTGGTGCGCCGATCAGGAAGACCGCTGCGAGCGAGATCGCTGCAAGCGAGAGTGCCCCTGGCCGCTTGGCTCGAAGGAGTTCCACAAGGGCAACGAGGCGCCAGACGGCGAGCAACACATTACTCACTGCAAGGGCACCGAGCACCCCTGGCGTTACGGCAAAGGCGAGGAAGCGGAAGATGCCGCCCTGCGCGTAGTTCACCGCCGTGAGTACGGCGATGGCGATGATTGGGCTTATAAAGAGGAGCCCTCCGCGCCAGCGGCGCATCCATAGGTGCCCGAGGCCAGGGATCAAGAGTCCAAGCGTGACGGCCACGATGCTGGGGGTAGGTGCAGCGGCTGGTCGGCTTGGCATATTCCTCATTCCTTTCCCAGTGGGAAGTCCTGCAAGTCAGTTGGGTCAGTGTACCCCGCAGGGGGCGATTGGAGTAGGCGCCTCGATCGTTATTCGGCGATCGGCAGCGCCCGCCCGGCAGCCTTTGCCGCGGCGGCACGCTCAGCCCAGGCGCCGAGCACCTCATCCTTGTGTGGGCGAATTGGGCAGTGTCCGTCCTTGTTCCCTGCCTCGTCGCAGTAGCCGAGCGGTACGCATTTTGGCGCGAGGAAGCTGCCCAAGAATGGGCTCACCGCGAACACCTCGTGACGGATGAGCTGGAAGAGGCGGCGGATCTCCCACTGCGCCATCGTGCAGAGGCGCAGCCCCGACATATGGATGAGCGCTCGGAGGTTCACCGTCATGATCAGGTTCGTGCGCGTTGCGTTCGGGAAGACAAACCGCGCATCTTCAGCGGGGATCCCCGCCTCGACGAGATCACCGTAGAGACCAAGGGCACCCTGCGTCGCCTCTTCAAAGCGTGCGCGCACGGTCTCATCAGCCTCGGCAACCGATCCCGGGAGCATGGTCGCCGCCTTCTTGAACGTGACATAGCGCTGCGACTGCTGATCGAATGCAACGCCCGCGCGATGTCGCACCAGCTGGTGGCTCAGGGTGCGCGTCACCCCCGTGATCGCGAAGGTGAAGACGATGTGCTCGATGGTGCTGCCGTGCCCCGACTCGATCACGCGGTTAACAAGTTCGCGTTGCTTGGTTGGGTCGATCTCGCCAGCAACAGCGCGGCGGTAGATCTCTTCAGGCGGAAGCTCGGAGTAGCAGGTTCGGCAGGCCGTATAGATGATCGGCACGTAGGAGCGCTCAACAATCTCGCGATCAGGGAAGAGGAGGGTGGCCTTCATCCCCAGGTCGTGTCGCCCTGGGTTTTTTGGAATGCCGCTCTTCTGCTTTTCGCTCATCAAGCCTCCTAGTAATAATCCGAACACGAGAGGAAGTAGCCACAGCTACAGATCAACTTGCACTTGCGCTCGAGCATCTGTGCACCGCAGTTCGCGCAACTTGTCATGACAAGCCCCGGATCGATGTCTGTGATGGCGGTGCTCTCGCTGCGTGCAGTTACGGGGGCGGGGAGATCGGTCGATACCTGCGCGTTAGCCACCTCGGAGAGCGTCTTCATCCGCCGATCCTAGCGCTCGTCGGGGCGGCGCTGAGGAGTGAGCGCACCGTCGCCACGATCTCTGCTGGGGCGGCCCCAGAGGGGAGGGTGCTGACGAGGCGGAGGTCGGCGGGGCCGACAACGAGATGCTCGCGGGCATAGGCAAGGAACGCGACCCAGGCGTCACCGACAAGGAGGAGTGGGCGTGCCGTCGTGGTGACCTGGAGGAGGTTCCATGCTGCGGCGACCTCGACGAGGGTGCCGATCCCACCATCGAGGGCGATGCCGAGGTCTACCTGCGAGAAGCGGCGCAGTCGGTCGAAGAGGTCGCTGTTGTCGATTGAGGTGGTGACCCAGCGGTTGGCGGGGAGGCCGTCCCATGCGGTGACGGTATAGCCAAGCACCTCGCCGCCCGCCTCACGCGCCCCGTGCGAGACCGCGCTCATGAGCCCCTCGTAGCCACCTGTCACGACGCGAAACCCAGCGGTCGCCAGCGCTGCCCCAAGTGCAATGCCCGCCACATAGCGCGAGTCGTCTGGCGTGATACGCGCCGACCCATAGACGGCAATCGTTGGCGTACTCATTGGCAGCGTGTCCCATCTGGAGGGAGCGTGCCTGAAATCAGGAATGCAACCGCCGCGTCATCGATGCAACTGCTCTTTCCGCCAACGCCTGTATGCCCCTCACCAACGTACGAGAGGAGGCGCCCCTGCTCAAGGCGTGCTGCAAGGCGCTCGCTCCAGGCATACGGAGTTGCAGGGTCTCCTGTTGTGCCAACGACGAGGATTGGTGGTGCGCCAGCACCGTCGATTGACGCCGGCAATGGATCAACGCTGCTCGCTGGCCAGACGCCACAGAGGAGTCCGCTTGCTGCCTGCCCAGCAGCAAAGTCTGGCGCCTCGCCTTTGAACTGCTCATAGATTGCGCGGTACTTATCGATGGAGGCACTTGCCGGGTAGTCGATACAGTTGATCGCGAGGAATGCCTCCATGATGTTTGATGCGTAGCCGCCGCCCTGGTTGCGATCAACATACGCATCGGCAAGTGCTGCGAGGAGTTCGCCATCGCGATCATTCGCGGCTGAACCGAGGCCAGCAACCGCATAGTCCCAGTAGTCGCGGTTGTAGAGGGTCATGATGACCCCTGTCCAGATCATTCCCGCCGAGAGCGTGCGTCCGTCGGCAAGGGCGATCGGATTCTTTTCGGCCGCTGCCGTCAGGCGATCAAATGCGGCACGTGCTGCACCGCTGCCGAACGGACACTGGGCATCGGCATCGCACCAGGCAAAGAGTCGATCAAGTGCCCCTTGGAGCGACACCCCTTGCTCGCCGTACTTCGATGCATCCGTTGGCACTGGGTCGACCGCACCATCAAGGACGAGGTGCCCGACCGATGTGGGGTAGAGCGTTGCATAGACGGCGCCGAGCAACGTCCCGTAGCTAAATCCGAGGTAGTCGAGTTTCGTCAGGCCCATGGCGATACGCATCGACTCCATGTCACGTGCCGACGCGCTTGTGCCGATATAGGGAAGAAGGTCGCCACTCCGCGCGGCACACTTGCGTGCGAACCAGGTTGCATCGTTCTTTGCCGCAACCCAGTCGGCCGCGCGTGGCACGTCGGGGATGCCCGGCTCGTAGATCCAGGCATCGAGCTCGCGGTTCGTGAGGCAGTTCACCGGTGCGCTCCGTCCTGTACCACGTGGATCCCATGTCACAAGGTCGAAGCGGTTGCCGATCTCTGCGGGAACAAGCCCGCGACCGTTACTTGCCAGCACATTGATGCCCGACGCACCGGGTCCGCCAAAGTTCAGGAAGAGCGAACCGACACGTCCCTCTTGGTCGGCGGCAGGAAGCATGGCAATGGCGATATCGATCGTCGGGCCGCTTGGATTGGCGTAGTCGAGTGGAACGGGGAGGGTTGCGCAGACGAGCTCCGGACTACCACCCGTGAAGGGGTCGCTCTCCGGGCAGGTCTCCCAGACGACGTCAGCGAGTGGCGATCGGCTTGCGATCGGGCTTGGCGAGGCCGATCCAGTGCTGCAGCCTGCCACGAGGAGCACCGTTGCGAGGAGTCCTAAGAAGCGCTGCAGCGGCGTCATTCGTTCATCCTCTCATGCTTGCGACCTGATAAAACCAACGCGCCCCAGTGGTCGCATGACCACCGGGGCGCATCGGCACGTGTGCGCTATGCGTGGATCAGCTGCAACCGCTCGTCGTGCCGCAGGTGTTGCACTTGTAGCAGGCCGCGTTGCGCACCATGATCGACCCGCACTCGGGGCAGCTTGGTGCATCGGACTGATTCTGGAAGATCGTTCCCGCCGCCGAGCTCGATGCCTTCGCCGACGTCGCGACAGATGCTGCCGCAACAGGTGCCGGAGCCGCCGCCTTGGCCAGCGTGACTGGCGCCGAGGTGGTTGTGGCTACGCCGCCACCCTTGCCGCAGGTGCAGTTTGGCCCGCACGCATCGGCCGCGTTGACGCGTACCGTCTCCGGCAGTGCGCCGAGTACCGGCCCACCATCGCCACGCTCCTGGAGTCCGAGCGCAGCGCGATCGGACTCAGGGAGGAAGCGGCTACCGAGGTAACGGAACACGTAGTCGACGATCGACTTTGCGATTGGAATCTCGGCATTGCCCGTGAAGCCACTCGGCTCGAAGCGAACATGCGCGAACTTGTTCACGAGGTCGCGCAGCGGTACGCCGTACTGCAGGGCAACGCTCACCGTCGTGGCGAAGGTGTCGACAAGACCGCTGACGGTCGAGCCCTCCTTCGCCATCTTCAGGAAGATCTCGCCCGGCTGGCCATCTTCGTAGAGGCCGACCGTGAGGTAGCCCTCCTGGCCACCAATGTCGAAGCGATGGGTGATTGCCGTTCGCTCCACTGGCAGGCGTCGGCGTGATACGCCCGTGCCTGCGAGTGGACCGGCTGCAGGTGCTGCAGCGGCCTCATCCTTCTTCTTGCTCGTGCTGAGCGGCTGGGAGCGCTTCGAGCCGTCGCGATAGATCGCAATGGCCTTCAGGCCCAGCTTCCACCCCTGGAGGTAGACGCTCTCAATCTCTTCTGCAGTTGCCGCCTCCGGCATATTGACCGTCTTGGAGATCGCGCCCGAGAGGAAGGGTTGCGTCGCCGCCATCATGCGCACGTGGCCCATGTAATGGATGGAGCGCTGGCCGTTCTTCGGCTTGAATGCGCAATCGAAGACCGCGAGGTGCTCATCCTTGAGCCCAGGCGCACCTTCGATCGTCTCCTGTTCGTCAACGTACTTGAGGATCACAGTGACCTGCTCGGCGGTGTAGCCAAGCTTGGTGAGCGCCTCGGGGACCGTCTGATTGACGATCTTGAGGAACCCTTCACCAACGAGCTTCTTGTACTTGATGAGTGCGATATCCGGCTCGATGCCGGTCGTGTCGCAGTCCATCATGAATGCGATCGTGCCGGTAGGAGCGAGCACCGAGACCTGCGCATTGCGGTAGCCGTGCTGCTTGCCGAGCTCGAGCGCTCGGTCCCAGGCATCGGTCGCCGCCTTTGCGAGATCCTTTGGCAGACCTGCCGTTGGGATCGCATAGGCCGCATCGCGGTGCTTGCCAATGACGCGCAAGAATGGCTTCTCGTTCTTCTTGTACTCAAGGAACGGACCACCGTGCGCCGCGGCCGTCTCGGCTGACTGGGCATAGGCCTCGCCGGTCATGATCGAGGTGATCGCGGCCGCGTAGGTGTGCCCCTCTGCCGAGTCATAAGCCAAACCGCGGCTCATCAAGAGCGCCCCGAGGTTTGCATAGCCGAGCCCAAGCGGTCGGAACAGATGGCTGTTCTCATCGATCTTTGGCGTCGGGTACGACGAGTTGTCGACGAGGATCTCCTGCGCGAGCAGGGTCAGCCGCGACGCGTACTTGAACGACTCAACGTCGAACTCGCCATCCTCGCGCACGAACTTCATGAGGTTCAGCGAGGCAAGGTTGCACGCGGTGTCGTTGAGGAACATGTACTCCGAGCACGGATTCGACGCATAGATGCGGTCCGTGTTCGACGACGTGTGCCAGTCGTTGATCGCTGTGTCGTACTGGATCCCCGGGTCGCCACAGACCCACGCCGCCTCCGCCATCTTGCGGAAGATGTCGCGCGCCTTGAGCGTTTCTACCGGTTCGCCTGAGACGACGGCGCGTGTCTGCCACGTGGAGTCGGACTCAACCGCCTTCATGAACTCATCGGTGACGCGCACCGAGTGGTTTGCGTTCTGGAAGAAGATCGATCCGTAGGCCTCACCGGTGAAGCTGGCGTCGTAGCCGGCTTCAATGAGTGCCCAAGCCTTCTTCTCTTCGCGCACCTTCGACTCGATGAAGTCGACGACGTCTGGATGCTGCACGTCGAGGATCACCATCTTCGCTGCACGGCGCGTCTTGCCGCCCGACTTCACAACGCCAGCGAAGGCGTCGAAGCCCTTCATGAACGAGACGGGGCCAGAGGCCGTGCCGCCGCCGCTCATCTTCTCTTTTGCGCTGCGGATTGGCGAGAGGTTCGAACCAGCGCCTGATCCGAACTTGAAGAGCATCGCCTCGGTCTTCGCAAGATCCATGATCGATGACATCGAGTCCTGCACGCCATTGATGAAGCAGGCCGAGCACTGCGGTCGTGTCTCAACACCAACGTTGAACCAGACGGGCGAGTTGAAGGCCATCTTCTGGTTGACGAGCAGGTGGGTGAGCTCTGCAATGAATGCTGCGCGATCCTCATCGCTCTTGAAGTAGTGCTGCTGCTCTGCCCACGCATCGATCTGATTCGCAACGCGACCAATCAACTGGCGGACGCTTGTCTCGCGCTCTGGTGTGCCGAGGTGGCCGCGGAAATACTTGGAGACAACAACGTTGGTGGCGAGCTGGGACCATGAGGCGGGCACCTCAACACCCTTTTGTTCGAAGACGCTCTTGCCGCTCTCGTTGCCGATTGATGCGGTGCGCGTCTCCCAGGCGATCTCATCGTATGGATGCACGCCGGCGGTGGTCCAGCGACGCGGCCATGCGAGCCCCTTGGCCCCCTTGCCGTCGAAGCTCAGCGCTGGGAGCGGCTGTGCCGTCGCCTTCGCTGCCGTTGCCTTTGTTGCGTCCACCAAGCCCGCCATGCTCTTCTCCACCTTCTGGTCCCGCAGGACCCCTCCCTCCTGTCCCAGCCGGCGGCTGGGCGTACAGGTCCCGCTCCGTGTGCAGCGAGATCGCGATCCTACGCCATGGGCGGGGGCGCGTCAATGCCCAAACCACAAGATATGGCGTGTTACAGCCGCGTGCCTACCCCATATGTTGTGTTACAGCCCAACGGGGGCAGAGGATTGTTACAAGCCTGAGTAGGTGTGGAGGCCGTTGAACCAGAGGTTCCCCGAATAGGTGAGCAGGACCGCGAGGAAGCCGATCACGAGGAGGAGGGCCGCCGGCCGCCCCTGCCACCCCCGCTGGCTGCGGGCATGGAGGTAGACGGCATAGATGAGCCAGGTGGCAAGCGCCGAGGTCTCCTTCGGATCCCAACCCCAGTAGCGGCTCCAGGCGATCGAGGCCCAGATTGACCCGAGGATCAGCATCCCGGCGAAGAGGGGGAAGCCGATGGTGACCGCGCGGAAGGCGATCTCGTCGAGCCGCTTCGCACTCGGCAGCCAGTCGTAGCGGTCGTCTGCGCCCTGAATCAGGTAGGCGCAGCCAGCGGCAAATGCGAAGGCGAAGATGCCGTAGCTCAACATCGCCAGGCCGACATGGATCGTGAGCAAGAGCGGGTGTTGCAGCGCCGGCACCAGCGCAACGATCTCGTTCGGAAGCGTTGCGGCGTAGAGCAAGAGTCCCAGCGCGAGTGCATGCGCGATGCTCGCGAGTGGCCGATAGCGACCGCGACGATCGAGTGCAACACTCGCCGCAACAATGCTGAACGCAAACGCAACACTAAACTCATAGAGGTTCCCCCACGGCCCGCGGGCAACAAGGATTGCGCGCACGATGAGTGAGCTGCCGAGGAGTGCTGTTGCGAGGACTGCGAGAGCGCCGGCGCTGTCGCCAACGCTGGTGCGCGCAGCAGAGGTTGCATGGGCGTCTCCCACTACGAGATCGGTGAGTGAGCCGCGCCGCACGGCACGACGTGCGCCGGCAGCTGCTGGTTGCACGGCGCGATCACCAGCGGCGACAAGCACAAGATGCGCAATGCCGAGTGCAAGTGCGCCAACGAGCGCAAGCGTGCCGGCAACAACAAGGTAGAAGGTGAGTGTTGCCACCTACGCGTTGGCGGATCCGCCTGCGGGCGGTCCCGATGGTCGTTCAAGTTGCATGA
This sequence comes from uncultured Chloroflexota bacterium, assembly GCA_903864185.1. Classification (GTDB taxonomy): domain Bacteria; phylum Chloroflexota; class Limnocylindria; order Limnocylindrales; family Limnocylindraceae; genus Limnocylindrus. Next base: position 11,156 of record CAIPEX010000012.1, read on the forward strand.
CACTGCGCTGGCGAATCTCCATGCCGCATCCGGCGCACGTGCTGATTTCTGCGAGTCGCACCGCACCGCAGCCGGGGCAGGCGAGTGAGAGTGGCAGCCCCTGACGGTCGCGCACGCTCCCGGCGGGGTAGACCTCCGCCCGACGTGCGGAGTACGGACGCCCGGCCGGGTAGATCGGCGTGCCGTCTGCAGCACGCGCAGCAGGGACTGGCGCCTCGTCACGCGGGGCAAGGCGCGGGCCACGTTTCGTGATCGCGACGAGGGTCCAGGCCCCCGTCGTCGAGAGGAACCAGAGCACAACGAGGGGGGCGATAAAGAGGGGGAGGAGGCCGATGAGGGCCGCCCAGTTGGGGGTCACAACCGCCGTGATGACCGTCATGAGGGCGGTGAGGAGCTCTACGATCTTGGCGCCAATCTCACTCATATGGGCATCCTAGCGGGGTGGCCGACGGCGCGGCGGCTGGCCAAAGCCAGGCGTTCGGGGACCCTGCGGGCGTGTAACCCGCCCCTCGAGGATCTCCCGGATATAGCGCGCGGTCACACTGCTCGCGCCCAGTGCACGAACGCGCGCTCGCAGCTCACGGTCGTCGCTGATGATGACGATCCGATCGGCAACTCCTGGGCTGGGGTTTCCCACCGCCGCCACAATCTGATCGTCGGCGCTCTCGCCACCCCCGTCATAGAAGTGGGTCACGCTGGCCCCTGCGGGCCAGATCGCATGGAGCGCCGTCACCATCGCCGCCATGCGGTCGGGGATGTTGCCACCCGCCACGTTATTCATATCAACGAGAATTCGCTGCGCCCGCTCAAGCGTTCGCGCCTCCTGGTCTACCATCCCCTCGTGCTCCTCCTTGTTGATCTTGATGGTGTGGTGTATCGCGGCGATACCCCTGTCCCTGGCGTCGGCCCGCTCTTGCGCGCGCGCGAGGCTGCAGGTGACACGATTGTCTACGTAACGAACAATAGTTTCTTGCGCCGCGTTGAGTATCGCGCACGGATTGAGTCGTGCGGCGCCCCATTTCATCCCGACCGGATCGTGACCGCCGCATCTGCGGTTGCGCAGCATCTTGTCGACGCTGGACTCGAGCACGTGTTGGTGTACGGTGCCGCAGGACTTGCGGCTGAGCTGCGCGATGCTGGTCTTGATGCCTGCCGCACAGCCGAGTTCGATGGCCCTGAGTCGCTTCAGGCCTGGCGCGTCGACGCCGTCATGGTTGGCCTCGACCGTGAGAGCGACTGGCACGACCTCGCGATTGCAGCCGATGCGGTACGCGCCGGCGCGCCACTGATCGTGCCCAACCGCGATGCGAACTACCCAGATCCGCACCGACTTGTGCCTGGAACCGGGGCCGCGGTCGCTGCCCTTGAAGCGGCAACGGGCATTCGAGCGATCGCACTCGGGAAGCCAGCACCAGATCTCCTGATTCAGGCGGCGGCGCGTGTCGGACTCCCGATGGCTGCAGCGGTGATGATCGGCGACACGCCAGCGACAGATATTGCGGCGGCGCATGCGGCAGGCTGCCGCTCCATCCTGCTCCTTACAGGTGTTGGGGGAGGGATCGGCGCAGCACAGGTCGAAGCGCTACCGTCACATGAGCGCCCCACACTGGTGGCGCGCGACGCGCGCGAGTTGGCGGCGGCACTCGCGACCTTGAGCGAGGAGCACACGGGATGAGCGGTACCTACCTTGATCTCTGGCGGGCCGCGGGGCGAGCCCCACAGCCGGGTCGCAGCGGGAGCCTTCCCGCGCCACTTGATGCGATGAACGGGAGCGGCCTTGCGGGGGCGGAGCACTCACGCATCCTCCCCTTCCTCAAGCCAGAAGACCTGCTCACCCCGACCACAGCCGGGTTTACCGGTGGATTCGAGATAGAGAAGGGGACGCTCGTCGGTGGTGAGATCCACGCACGCCTACGGGTGCGGGCAACGAAAGAGATCAAGGCGCGCGGCGCACTTGTCCTCATAAAGGGGTACATCGTTCGCGAGGAGTCTCGAAGCGAGACGCATAAGAGCGGCAACGACACCGTTACTGAAAATTGGGTGGAGGTCTTCGCCACCGAGCTCGAGGCGATGCCACTGATCGAGGTCCCACTCCCAGCCACACTTGCCGTAGGCGACGAGATCGATCTCAAGATCCTTGCTCCAGCACCGCGACTCGGCCCCCCGTCGGTGCATGCGGGCGAGCTCGCAATCATCTGGACGATTCAAGCAACATGGGACATTCCACTGGGCGGCGATGAGCGGGTCGCTGCGATCGTCTCCGTGTCACAGCACCCTGACATCGTGCGCTCCGGCGTTATGGCACTCGGCCCATCAGCAATGATGGGAGAGTGGTCTACGGGAAGCGGAACACTCAATGTCACGCCGGCCCCGCCGCTCAAACCAGGCACAACGCTCAGCGTGCATGTGCGTTGGCCCGATGCCTCCGGCGGTCGTGGTGCACGCGTTGAGCTCTATGTCGACATCAAGAATGCTTGGCCAATGTGTATCGCCTCTGTAAAGATGGAGACGGCGGCGCTCGTGGACGGGGTTGATGTGCAATTTGAGATCCCCGCTGACGCACCACCGGTCTTTGATATGCAGAACATCACGCTGCGCTATCGCATCCGTGCACTCGTTGATCTTCCACTCCGCCCCGACATCGCGATTGAGCGCAACGTCGCAATCGGTTAGATCAACCAACGACCCCGAGCGCTGCAAGGCAGATACGCAAGCCGAAGGCGATGATTAAGAACTGACCGAGCAGACGCGTGAGCGCGACAAGATTCGGCGGCAAGAGTCGACCCGCCGCGGCTCCCATCGCACCGAGAAAGAGTTGCCAGCTGAGGCTCGCTCCCGCCGCGCCAACGGTGAAGGCAACGGCCTGGAGCGGCTCCGCGCCAAGCCCAGGAAGTCCGACCGCGAGGGCGACGAAGTAGAGCACCGTGGCCGGGTTGAGCGCCGTGAGGGCGATAAAGCGAAGGTAGAGCTGCACCACGCCACCGCGAATGCGCGGATCGTCGAGGTTCGTTGTTGCCGTGCCAGCACGGCGGATTCGAGCAATGCCGATCAGGCCACGCAGACCAATTGAGACGAGCACGAGCCCAGAAAGCACCTGGAGCGGCACGATTGCAAAGGCGAGGAGGCTGCTGATCAGCCCGCCAAGGGCGAGGGCCGAGGCGCAGTAGAGGAGGTCAACGGTGGCGGCACCCGCCCCAGCCGCGAGCCCACGGCGCAACCCGCCGATCATGCCGGTCTCGATGATCAGCACGGCAATGACGCCAACGGGGACAGCGATGGCAAAGCCTGCAAAAATGCCTGCGAGCAGTGCGCCGTACATTGGCGCATCATAGAGGTGCGGGGTTCCCGCGATGAGATGGAGGAGCAATGACGCAGATCTTCCTCACCGGTGGCTCAGGATTCGTCGGTAGCCATGTGGCGCCCGCGCTGATCGATGCGGGACACAGCGTCGTGGCGCTCGTGCGCAGCCCTCGCGCAGCGGCCGACCTACGGAAGCGATTGGGCGCGAGCGAGTCGAGCCTCGTGACGCGGATCGGCAGCGTCAACGACCCGGCGGCACTGGCCTCGGCAATGGTCGGCTGCCACGCGGTCGTCCACCTCGTTGCTCTCTCGCGCGACTGGAACAACGGCGCCGACCTCCATCGCGTGAACACCGAAGGGACGAGGCAGGTCGTCGATGCGGCGCGCACCGCGGGCATCACACGCATCGTCCACCTTGGGGCACTCGGCGTTGAGGAGCGGGCCGACCTGCACTACGCCGACTCAAAGGCGCGTGCCGAACGCATCGTGCGAGAGTCTGGCCTCGATTACACGATCCTCAAGCCGAGTCTCATCTGGGGTGAGCGTGACGGGTTCTTCAATATCGTTGCCGCGCTCGTCAAGATCCCTGCACCGATCGTTCCTGTCCCGGGCAACGGGAAGAGTCGCTTCCAGCCGATCTGGGTTGGCGATGTTGCGCGTGCGATCGTTTTTGCTCTCGCGCACCCTGAGCGAACCATCGGTCGCTCCTTCGAGCTTGGCGGGCCACGCTACTGGACCTACGCCGAGATCACCGCCGAGGTGGCTCGCGCGCTCGGCAAGAGGCGCCTGATCATGCCAATGCCCGTACCGCTCATCAAGCTCGTCGCCGGCGCATCAGAACTTGTGCGATTCCCATTCCCTGTCGCAACAGATCAGTTGCGTCAACTCGCGCTCGATAACATTGGCGCAGTGGATGCAGTCGAGCGGGAGTTCGGCTTCTCACCTGCCGATATGGGTGGCCGACTCGGCTACCTAAAGATGCCTTCGAAGAAGCAGTAAGGGGGAGCGATGCGTTTCCAGATCAGCACGAACGGGCTCAACGGCGCGACTGGAAAGGGTGGCGTGCTCGCGCTCCCCATCTTTAGCGACGAGTTGGAGACGGCGCATCTACATCAGATCAACGCGAAGAGCGCTGGCGTTGTTGCGAGCCTTCGCGCGATCGGCGAGGTGAAGGGCACCCTTTACGGTGCCGCACTCGCCCCTGCTGGCACGCTCCCAGCCGAACATCTTCTTATCACCGGCGCTGGCCCAGTTGCTGAACTTGATCGCCAGGTGTTGCGCCGGTGGGCATCGGCAGTTGTGCGCCGTCTTGCAGGTCGCACGGTCACGCGCCTCGCGATCGACGCCACGCCCCTTATTGCCGCACTGCGCGGGAAGGCTCCTGCACTTCGCGCTGATGGTGGCGCAAGCTTCGGTGCTGGAAACAGCGGCACGCCAGCGAAGAACGCGGCGGAGATCCTTGTTGTCGAACTTCTCGTGCGCGGCGTCATTGAGGGCATGTTCCATGAGGGGATCGGCGGGAAGAGCATGATCAGCGCCGCCCCTGCCAAGCTCGACCTCGTGGAGATCCTCTTGCCGGCTGGGTGCGATGGCGCCGCTGCGCAGGCAGCCGTCCGGCGCTCGGAGATCATCGCCGACGGTACGGTGCGAACTCGCCGCTGGTCAAACCTGCCGGCGAATGAGGCCACGCCACTCGCCGTCGCTGAAGCCGCACGCGATCGCGCACGTGCAGTAGGCCTTCGCGCGCGCATCATCTCTGCGAGCGAACTCACGCGCATGGGCGCCGGGATGTTGATGGCGGTAGGGAGGGGCTCCGACAATCCGCCGTGCCTCATCGTTCTCTCTGGCGGAGCACCTGGCGCAAAGGATCCACTCGGTCGCCGCTTGGCGATGGTGGGGAAGGGCGTCTGCTTCGATACCGGTGGCATCTCCATCAAGCCCGCCGACGGGATGGAAGAGATGAAGATGGATAAGAACGGCGCGATCGCCGTGATGGAGGCTGCAGCCACAATCGCGCAGCTTGATCCAGGCCGACCGATCCATGCGGTGGCGGCGATGGTGGAGAACATGCCGGGGAGCCATTCAACGCGGCCTGGCGATGTGGTGACGGCGCTGAATGGGAAGCGCGTCGAGATCACGAACACTGACGCAGAGGGGCGCCTCATCCTCGGCGATGCGATGACCTTTGCTGAGCGAGAGTTGAAGGCCACGCATCTTGTCGATGTCTCGACCCTCACGGGGATTGCCTATGCCGCCTACGGCGGCGAGGTCGCAGCGGACTGCGGCAACGATGCCGCCTTCCAGGACGAGCTCCATCTTGCCGCCCGCACGGCGGGTGAGGTCTACTGGCCGTACCCGTTGGCCAGTGCCTACAAGAAGAACATGGACACCTGGTCCGCCGACTTCCAAAACTCTGGCACGCGCGAGGCGTCGCTCATCCGGAGCGGCCTCTTCCTCAAGGAGTTTGCGACGGTGCCATGGATGCACCTCGATATCGCTGGAACGGCATATCGCCGCACGGCGGCCCCGTTTGCCGGTCGCGGCTCAACGGGTGCAGCACACCCGACACTCGTCGAGCTCGCCATGGGCGGCGGAGTGCGTCGCCGCGCCTGATACCCTGACCGTCAGGTAGCGACGGGAGGCACATGGACGATCACGGGCCGCATCAACCCAGCTCACGAGGATGGCGGGCGCGCCTCGCACTCGCCGTCGCACTCCCGATACTCGTAGTCGGGCTTGGACTCGCGCAGGCTGGACCTGTGCGCGGCGACGCCCTGGACGATGCACTCGCTGAGCAGAAGGCGCTCGCAGCTCAACTTGCGAAGCAGCAGCAGGCCCTCGATGCGCTAATCGCCCAGCAGGGGAGTCTCTCAAGCGAGATCGCTGCGACGACTGCGTCGCTTGCCAAGAACACCGCATCGCTTGCGAATATCACGACCCAGATCCAAAAGATCACGATTGCTGTAGCAACAGCACAGCGTTCACTCCTCCAACTTAACAGTGCGGTCGAGGCGCTCGACAAAGAGATCTCGCGCCTTACGGCGCAGCAAGAGGCAAAGGCGCGCGATCTTGCCGACCGGCGCGATATTCTCGCCGCTCGGATACGCGAGGCCTATATTGCCGATGCTACGCCGCCGCTTTGGATCCTCTTCTCAGGCCAGAACTTTACTGACATCTTGCTCGATATTGCTGGCTTCACCGCACTCGGCACTGCCGATGTAGTGCTGGCACAGGGGATCAGCCGTGATGCAGCACGCATCGCTGCGATTGCCGAACAGGTTCGTAAGAACCGCGTAGAAACAGCTCGGCTTCGTGCGGCTGCAGCCCGACAGAAGGCGGCACTCGACCAGCAGGTCGCAGCACTCAATGCTGCAAAGGAGCGGCTTGCAGCAGCGATCGCTGCCCAGAAGAAGATGTTGGCAGAGCAGAAATCTGCGATGGCCCGCGTAGAGAAGAACAAGGCGAAGCTTGCGGCTGCAGTGGCAGCACTTAAATCACAAGAGGCACAGGTGAAGGCAACGATTGATCAGTTGCTCGGGGAGAACTACAACTCAGGCATCCCCACCAATTACGCAGGTGGTTGGACATGGCCAATCCTGCGAGAGGTGTCTGGTTTCGTTAAGCCAAAAAATGGCTTCAGGCCGTACATTTCGCAAAAGTACGGCTGCGTGAGCTGGAAGATTTATCCACGACGCACTGGATGCCCAGCCTCGGCACCGTATTTCCATAACGGAGTTGACATTACTGCTGCTGCCGGCACCCCTGTCTATGCTGCAGCCTCCGGGAAGGTCGTCCTTGCTGGCATTTGCAGTTACTGCGTTGTGTGGAAAGGGATGCGCCCGCTCGCCTGGGTCTGGATCGCTCACTCGAAGTCGCTGGTGAGCTTCTACATGCATATCGGTGACGGACAGGTTGCGAGCCAGCCACGGTGGAGGGTGAGTGTTGGTGACATCGTGACGGCGGGCCAGCTGATCGCGTTCGTGGGAACGACGGGGAATGTTACCGGTGCGCACCTCCATCTCGGTTTGCTCTACAAGGGTCAGTACGCGTGCATCCAACGCTACCTCCCTCAGGGGGCGTGTCCTGCAAACTGATCAGCAGCTCACCATCGCCGCAATCGCGCAACTGCTCAGCGACTTCGATATCGCTGTCGGGAGTCGGCAAGAGCGCGCGGGTGCATATGTGTGGGACCTCGACCTTGACGGCGAGCGCCGCCGTGGCCTGAAGGTGACGCTGATCTATGAGGATCTCCCCGATGGAGTTCTCGTCGCTTGGGCGCATCTTGCACCACCGCTTGGTGACGGCCTACGGAAGGCGTATCGGCAGTTGCTCGAATGGAACGACCGGTTCCTCTTCGTGAAATTCGGGATTGCAGAAGATGGACGACCAGTGCTGAGCTTCGAACTGCATGCGGCAACGGCGAGCCGCGATGCGTTGCGTGAAGGGCTCGCCCGCATCCTGCTGATCGCCGACCTGTTGCTCGACGAGATGGCGCCGTGGATCTGGATCGGCGGGAGGATGCCGGCCGACGACGCTGCGCCACGGCGGAATCGCCCCCTCTTGAGTGCCGATCCTCGCCTCCCTACTCGCCTCGAGGGGTAGGCACGAAGGTCTACACTCAGCATATGGCTGACCTCGATCGTCCCCTGCGCCCCGTCCCTGCGCCAGCGCCGAACGTGCTGACCGGCGAGAACGCCGACGTCTACTTCTTGCGCACCGAGCAGGTGCTTCGCGCCGATGGGCGCAACCCTCATGTTGTGATGGAGGTCTTCTGTCGGCGTGACGATGCAGTCCTCTGTGGCATCGATGAGGCGAAGGCGCTGCTCGCGGTCGCCCTCGAGCGCGATGCCGAAGCTGGCCACGCAGAGGTGTGGGCGCTGAAAGATGGCGATCGCGTTGCGGCGAAAGAGGTCGTGCTGCGCATCCATGCCCCATATCTGAGCATCGCCCACCTCGAGACGGCCTATCTCGGCATGCTTGCGCACGGAACCGGATGGGCGACCGCAGCGCGGAGCGTTGTAGATGCTGCCGCCCCCACGCCGGTCGTTGCCTTCGGGGCGCGACATGTCCACCCGAATGTTGCCGATCGTCTCGACCATGCGGCGATCATCGGTGGTGCCACGGGCGCGTCGACGACTGCAGGGAGCGTGCGGAACTCGCTCGCCCCGGTCGGGACGATGCCGCATGCGTTGATGCTGATCTACGGCGATACGGTTGAGGCCGCGCTCGCCTATGACCGCTCGGCTGAGCCGGAGGCACCGCGCATC
>CAIPEX010000013.1 GCA_903864185.1 uncultured Chloroflexota bacterium
AGAGTTGGCGAGAGGGCAACGCTCTGCGCAACGGTGAGGCCTGCCGCGCGAGCAGCCTCGGCGAGCTCCTTCGTTGCCGCATTGTCTGGTCCGACGACGACGACACGCTGCAGGTGCGGGAGTTTCGTGCGTAGCAGTGCAACCTCACCCGGCACTACAACGTAGAGCGGCGTGCGCGGCGCATAGTGCGCAGCGGTCATCCCTGGCGCTGGGAGGGCTGCACCCGAGGGGGCCGGCGCGCGCCGGTCCGCATGCCCCACGCCGCCATATGGTGCAAGAAGCTCGCGCAGTTGCTCAAGCGGCACGCCGCCCGGCCGGAGCAGTACGGCTGGTGTGTCTGGAGCAAGTGCGACGACACTCGATTCCACGCCAACCTCTGTCGCCTCGCCGAGCAGCAGCGCATCGATGCGACCGTCGAGCTGGTTCAACACATGATCGGCACGGGTGGGCGAGAGGAGGCCGAAGCGGTTCGCACTCGGCGCGGCGATCGGCACCCCTGCGGCGCGGATCAGTGCGCGAGCCGTCTCATGCCGCGGGATCCGCACGCCAACGTTGGGGAGTCCGGCGCGGACGAGCCCCGGGATCTCTGCGAGCGATGCGGCAACAATGGTGAGCGGACCAGGCCAGAGGGCGTCGGCAAGGGCGGTCAGGCGGGGATCTCGGAGTGCTTCAGTTGTAAAGACGCGCACAAGGTCGGCGCGATCGGCGACATGGACGATGAGCGGATCGAATGTTGGGCGCCCCTTCGCCTCGAAGATGCGCGCAACTGCGAGTGGATTTGTTGCGTCGCCACCGAGACCGTACACCGTCTCAGTGGGGAAGGCGACGAGGCCGCCACGCCGGATGATTGCTGCTGCACGATCGATTGATGCCGCTGCCGCCGCAAGAGTCTCAGCGTGCAGTCGCTCGGTCTCCATGTCTAGGCTCCTCCTCGATCGAACTCGACGAGCAGCGCGGCGTGGTCAGATGGGAGATCGCCCTTCCGCCCCTCACGGTCGACGCTGCAGGCACGGAGGCTCCCTGCACGCGGGTCGATCAAGATGTGATCGATGCGCATCCCCCAGCCGCGATGGAACGCGCCACCGCGATAGTCCCACCAGGTGAATGCGGTCGGCGCATCGGAGGTTGCAAGCGCCTGCGCCGCGTCGATGAGGCCAGCATCAATCAGGCTCAACCATGCTGCACGCTCTTCGCTCGTCACGTGCGTGGCACCAATGAGCGCCGATGGATCCCACACATCAACGTCGCGTGGCGCCACATTGAAGTCGCCGCCGAGTGCGAGTGGTGCAGCCTCGTTGAGGGCGGCGCTGCTCCATGCGCGGAGCGTAGCGAACCAGTGGAGCTTTGCATGCCAGTGTGGTGCGCCAACCTCACGCCCGTTCGGTGCATAGATTGACGCAACGCGTACGCCACCGCAGATGGCACTGAGAAAGCGCGGTTCTGCGAGGAGGTCGGGGAGCGGTTCACCGGTGCTGCTCTGTGTGGGCGCGTAGGGAGCAAGGTCATCGCGCAGATCATCGAGGCCCACGCGCGAGGCGATCAAGACGCCATTGCGCCCACTTCCGCCGCGCGCACTCCAGGCATAACCACGCGATGTAAACAGTTCGTCTGGAACCTGCTCGGGGTCGCACTTAGTCTCTTGCAAGAGGACGACGTCGGGGGCCGCCGCATCAAGCCAGGTGGCAACACGCGCTGCACGTGCGCGCAGACCGTTGACATTCCACGTGGCAAGGCGGAGCGTGGTGCCGCCCATCGGCCGCTCAGCTCCTAGCTGCGTGGACCGCGCAGGAGTGCGCCGATGAGACCGCTGTCACCCCCGCCGTCAGGGGCGTTCTGCTCGTCAGCTTCGATCGCGATCCCTGCCGCCTTGAGCGCTGCAACTGCGCGTTGCACGTCGCCATCAGCAACAGCGAGGTGGGTTAGTCCGTCCTCTGATTCTGGAGACCCGATGATCGACTCGATGGCAACACCCGCAGCAGCAAGCCCGGCAGATGCGGCGGCAAGACTGCCAGCGCGTGGCGTGAGGCGGACGCTAAACCAACTGCTCATCGCACCATCATAGTGCGTGGGATTCAGTGTGCGAGCGAGAGGCTGTTGGCTGGCAGGAGGGCGGGGTTCGGCGTGATCTCCTGTGGGTTGGCGACCGCGCGGCCGTCGAATCGGAAGGTCTTCGACGTCCCGCCAAAGTCACCGGTGAGAAGCATCTCGACACTCAACTCGCGCTCCCAGTGCTTCCGCGCGACTCGGACGCGATCAATCCCCGTCACGCGGTCCAGCAGCACGATGCTCGCGGGGTCCACCGCCCCCATCTCAAGCGTTGAACTCCACCAGGTGCTAAGCGTTGGCAGCTCGATTGAGGTAATAGCACGCGGGAAGGTGAGGAGATCAATGCGGACAGTGCCGTCGCCGAGATCCACGATGAGGAAGAGATCATCGATGCCGTCGCCAGTCTTGTCTGCGGCTGCGAGGTGAATTGCATCCCACGCATCGGTCGTGCTGAAGACGCGCACGGGGAGTGCGATCTGCGCATCTTGTGTCACGTCATTAATGGCACGCTGCGGCGTTGAAGCAGCAAGCCAGACACTCGTCGGCCCGGGCAGCGGCACTTCGGTGGGCGGATCTGGTTGCACGAGGTCTTCGGCACGCGTCGCAGAGAGAATGGCGATATCGATTGAACCATCGCCATTGAAGTCACCGGCCTGAAGGCTCATGCTCGCCGGATCGACGCCGGCCGCATAGAGGTCGGGCACACTCCAGACTCCACTGCGCCACGACCAGCCGGTAGTGCGGCGTTCAATCGTGCCGAGTTCTGCGCTCACCACGCCGCTCCCGTCATCCGTGCGCAGGCGCAGGATGCCAATCTCCGGGATCAGGTCGCCGTCAAAGTCGCCAGTGATTACGCGTAGATCATCGCCAGCGATCGTCCAGCCGCTCGGGATCGACCATGGTGCTGCGAGCGTGTCGGCAGCGGCTATCGCAGAGGATGTGGAGAGTCGTGCCACCCATGGGCGTCCCCCTACATCCTGCGCAACCTCAACAAGGTCGTAGCCGGTACGCCACTCAAGCTCAGGGTTGAGTGGGTCGCTGACGGCGACTCGAGGCGCGTCGAGGCTCACGATTTTCAGTGTCGTGCTCCCTATGGGTGTTGCGGGGTAGAGGAGCCCGTGGTCGGTCCAGCCTGCGCTCCCCGGTGTGCTCCAGAGGTGACGATTCGGGGAGAGGCTCCAGAGTCGTGTGGCCACGGAGGCAGCAGCAACGGTTGCCACGCGTGGGTCGTAGATTGCAATGGTCGCACCGTAGTAGCGACGCAGTAGGGTTTCAAACGACTCGCCTTGCTTCGCACAGCGACGCGCGTTCTGCTGCAGGAGGCGGAAGCCGGTCGGATTCCCTGGGCATCCCTTTTTTGCATTGCCCGATAGGTAGCCCGTATGCGCAAACCCTTGCAGCTTGCCGCGGGTCCGCCAGAGGCTGAGCGACCAGGTCGCATCGATAGCCTCGCGGATGAGTGCAAGTCGCGATGGGCTTGTCTTATTCGTTGCACCAGGCCGGTACACCTGGTAGTTCGTCGTAGAGCCGACGTCGTAGCAGTGCTTGTGGCGGTCAATACGCCCCTTGCTCGGATGAATGACATACCACCACGCGTACTGCTTCACGATGAGTGCGGCTGCCATGAGCTGCGCACGGGATCGCTCACTCGGTCCCCACTCGGCAGCAACAACGCGCTCTACGTAGGTCTTGAAATCAACCTGTACTGCCGTTCCCTTGCGCAGGCGATTCCGTCGATGGCGGGGCATATGTACCCAGATGCTTTGCGGCGGCTGCGTGGTGCTCGTCCAGTTCGTGCACGCCGCATTAGCCGCAGCTGGCTGCGGCGCTGCAAGCGACTCAAGGCTGCCGACAAGAAGTAGGCAGGCGAGAACGAGTGGCCTCACCGCCCTGCGAGTGGCGCTGTGCCGACTCGCCATGGACTACTAGAGCTCTGCTGGAGGAGCGCCCGCGCCGTGGCTGCGCAGCGGGATCTCCTCGATGAGCGTGGAGAGGACGAAGGCGAGGAGGCTTGCTACAAGGGCGAGCCAGAAGATCGAGCCGATCGCATCCGCGATCCCCGCCTTGACTGCCAAAACGATGGCAGGGATGAGCGGCTCAACCATCGGTCGAACCGTCTCTGGGAGGCTCGCCAGGATTGTTGGCCCCAGGTCGCCGACATTCGTCAACTTAGAAAGATCAACGCTGCCTCCCGAGAAGCCAGCAGCAAGCTCTGGTGGGATAACCGCTGCGAGACGCGCCGGGATGGTCGTCGCAAGTTGGCCGCCGAAGTACGAACCGACAATCGCGAGCCCAACCGAACCGCCGACCTGGCGGAAGAAGGTGAGGTTCGACGTTGCTGCACCAAGGAAGCGGAACGGCACGGCGTTCTGTACGACGATCGTGAACACCGAGAGGGTTGGGCCGACGCCGAGGCCGGCGAGGAACATCCATCCGCGGAGCACCCACGGGTTGGTGTCAGCCTGCAGGTTGGTAAGGAGGAGCGAGCCAGCAGCAACGAGGAGGATCGCGCCGAGGATGAGTCGCTTGTAGCGACCACGTCGAGCAACGATCTGCCCTGCAGATACCGAGCTGATGATCACGCCGAGGAGGAGTGGGAGTGTTGCATAACCCGAGCTCGTTGCACTCTCACCGAGCACCGACTGGAAGTAGCGCGGCAAGAAGATGATCGACGAGAAGAAGCCGAACGAGGCGAAGAATGTTGCCGCCGCCGCAGCAGCGAAGGTGCGATTGCGGAAGAGCTCGAGCGGAATGATCGGCTCGGCGGCCTTCGCCTCAACAAAGAGGAAGCCGCCAAGGATGACGAGTCCGAGCGAGATCAACCCTGCAACCTCAGGCGTTCCAAAGGCATTCGACTGCACATTCGTGAGGCCGATGAGTACCGGGATGATTCCTGCGGCAAAGGTGATTGCACCAAGGAAGTCGATCTTCTGGTTTGCGCGCCCCTTGATGGTGGGGAGCTCGCGGGTGATGATCGCCATGGCGAGGATGCCGATTGGCAGGTTCACGTAGAAGATCCAGTGCCAGCTCAACGTGTCGGTGAGGAAGCCACCGAGCGCTGGGCCAACGAGGCTGGAGAGTCCGAAGACCGCACCGAAGAGTCCCTGGTAGCGACCGCGCTCTTGAGCGCTGAAGAGGTCGCCGATCGTTGCGAGGGCAATCGGGAAGAGCGCGCCTGCGCCGAGCCCCTGGATCCCACGGAAGATGATGAGCTGCTCAATATTCTGGGAGAGGCCCGCGAGTGCCGAGCCGACAAGGAAGAGGCCAACCCCGATCAAGAGGAGTGGCTTGCGGCCGTACATGTCGGAGAGCTTGCCGTAGATCGGCACCGTCACCGTGCTCGCGAGGAGGTAGATCGTGACGACCCAGGTGTAGAGGCTCGCCCCATTGAGCTCGGTAATGATGCGGGGGAGCGCGGTGCCGACGATCGTCTGGTCGAGGGCGCCGAGGAAGAGGGCGAGCATGATGGCGACGACAATCCCCTGTTTCGCGCGGGGCGAAAGGTCGGCGGCTGGGGAGTGGTCGGCGCGCGTAGATGCAGCTTTGCTCATGGGTTCCTCCTAGGCCGCCATAGTGGCGGGTGCTTGTGTAGGGTAGCAGCCAACGGCACTGGGCCAAATGGGGGGAGTTTGATGGAGATCGGCGTTGTTATCGAAGGGCAGATGGGCCTCAGTTACGAGGACCAGCTGCGTCTCGCGCAGCGCGCCGAATCCCTTGGGTTCTCTTCCTTTTATCGCACCGACCATTACGAGTCATTCCCGGGCCCAGATGATGCGGCGACAAGCGATGCATGGAGCGTGCTCGCTGGACTCGCCCGCGAGACGCGCACGATCACCCTCGGAACGTTGGTGAGCCCAGTGACATTTCGTCACCCAGGAAACCTGGCCAAGGTTGTCGCGACGGTGCAAGAGATGGCGGGTCGGCGCATGCACGTTGGACTCGGCGCCGGTTGGCATGAGTCGGAGCATCGTCGTCACGGGTTGAACTTCCCGCCACTCCATGAGCGCGCCGCAGAGCTCGAGGAGCAACTGACGATCGTTCGTGGCCTCTGGTCTGAGAGCGACGGCTGGTCGTTTGATGGTGCGCATCATCAGGTGGTCGATGCAAAGTTTCGCCCGCGCCCACTCCCCGTGCCCTGGATCATCACGGGTGGCGAAGGGTCGCCACGTGGCATGCGTATCGCAGCAGCACATGCCGACGAGTTCAACCTCACCTCCGCCAGCCCCGCCAGCGCGCGCGAAAAGTTTGCCGCACTCGACGCGGCATGCGTGGGCTCCGGGCGCGATCCGAAGACACTTCGCCGCTCCGTCATGACCGGCATGCTGCTCGGTGCAAGCGCCGACGCATATGCGCGCGGCGTCACGCAGTTCATGGAGCGCATTGGCGCTGCGGGCGACGCGGAGTCGTATATGGCGCCGCGCCGTAGGCGCTGGCTGACCGGCACCCCGAGTGAGGCCCTGCCACGCGCACGTGAGTTCGCCGCGGCAGGGGCGGAGCGACTCCTCGTGCAGCATTTTGCCCCGCGCGACCTTGCGGGGCTCGACCTGCTCGCCGAGGTGCGCGACGCGCTTAGGTGAGCGAGCGGCGGGCGGCTAGCGAGCCCCGCTGCGCCAGACGACGCGCGCCCGCAGTGCGCTGAGCGGGAGTGCGCCGAACTGGCGCGAGTCGGTCGATCGTGCGGGGTTATCACCGAGGAGCCAGAGCGTTCGCTCGGGCGTGCCGTCAGGGGGCCTGGCGACCCGCTTCACCTCGAGACGCCCCTCGCGTTCAACCACGACGATGCTGCCGAGCGGTGGCAGGCCGCGAAGCCCGGGGAGCCCGCGCTCACCTGCAGGAAGAACGAGGAGCCGGTCCCCCGCGCGGAGGGCCGGCTCCATCGAATCTCCAGTAACGATCGCGCGCCAGATTCGGCGCGGCGACACCATCGTGTGCTTAGGCCTTGCTCGCAGCAAACGCGGCTGCAAATGCCTCGGTCGCAGCAACAAGTTCGGCAGCAGCTGCTGTGTCAACATTCTGCTTGTTCTTCGAAGCGAGCTTCAAGAGCTTCCAGACCTGGTCATGAAGATCTGGCACCTTCGCAAGATGCTCTGGCTTGAAATAGTCCGACCAGATCACCTGCACCTCGTGCTTGACCTTTTCGGCATGCTCTTCCTTGCTCGCAACGCAACGCACGTACTTGTTGCGCGTTGCGTGGTCTTTCACCTCAATCTGCTCGAGGAGCTCAACCATGCGCGCAACCGTCTTGGCTGCAACGACAGCACCCGACGGATCGTAGATACCGCAAGGGATATCACAGTGAGCGCTTACGACAACGGGGGTGAGTGCACGCTTAAAGCTCGAAATGATGTTGCTCATGAAACCAACTCCCTTCACTTCCAAAATACGGCGATTGCAACGTTGGCAAGTGCCAAGAGTCCAACCGCGTGATATGTGCCGGCAGGGATCGCTGCATCCTTGCGGCGTGGCCAGGCGAGGAACATGATCACCACGGCTAAGAGGATCTTCACACCAAACTTTGCGTGATCGACCGGGTCGCCACCTGCTGCCGCAGCGGCCTCAACGATGCCAAGCAACACGAGGCCACTGACGATCTGGAGCAGGGTGCCATGCACCATCCCGGCTGAGAGACGCTTCGGCTCGTTGCGAATGCCCGCGAAATAGCCACCGACGATGGCCGCCATGCCAAGCAGGTGGACAAAGACCAGCGGTGCTTCAAGGATCTGCACGTTGCCTCCTCCTCTTTTCGTGCGGCAGGAGCCGCTCTCTATAAGGTAGCGGACGCACCCGCTCCGCCACCTCGCCGCTGTGGCGTGTAGGGTTCTCCGTAATGAGCGAGAAGAAGCCGCGCGCCTACAGTTCATACAGCCGTGATGCGCTGACCCCACCTGCAGCAGGGGAGGGGGTCGCCTGGCTGGGCAAGCAGCCTTGGGCGCACGCCACGCCGAGCTATCGACTCTTGCGCTTCACCTTGTGGAGCCTCGGCTGGCTGCTCGGCATGCGCGTGCGCGGCAGCGGCCTCGATCGTCTTGCCACCTCGGGCTCGCGACTCCTTGTCGGCGCGCCACACCGGCGCTACTACGAGGCGTTCGCCCTCGGCATCGCCATGCCCGCTGCGCCGCGCGTCTGGTGGCTGGGGCTTGGACCATTCATTGTGGGCCGCGGCCGACTGCGCGCTGGCATGCTGCGCCGACTCGGTGGGCTCTTGCCCGTCTGGCGCGGCACGAGTGGGATCGAGACACACCTGCAAGCAGCGACGGCAGTCTTTGCCGTCGGCGCACACTACGGCGTGATGCCTGAAGGCGGCACAGGTGGTCCAGCCGATCGCTTTGCCGAGTTTCGTCCAGGCGCCGCGATCATTGCCCTTCGGACGGGTGTCCCGATCGTCCCGATCGTCTTCCGTTTTCATAATCGTCGCCTCGGCCTCCCCTGGGTTGAGGTGATTGCACTTCCCGATACTTCACCACTGCCGAGCGGTGCGCCTGCGCCTGAACATGGCTCGCGCGAAGAGTTGCAACTGGCACGCACGTGGAGCGATGCGCTCGCCGATCAGATGGAAGCAGTTTGGCGCGGCACGCTACCATCGGCAGCATGAGTCCGACGCCCTGCCCATTCATCGCCTTTGATACCGACGCGACGAAGCGCGCCTCGGCACCAACAGATGAACACGGCTGTTACGCACAGCGTCCAGCACTGGCGATTGAGATTGGCCACCAGACGCGCTACTGCCTCGGCGGTGAGTTCGCAAGCTGCCCAGCATTCGTTGCGTGGGCGGCACGTGAGGCGGCGCGATCGATCGACACGGCACCGGTCCCGGTTACGGTGAGCGAGTGGGAGCAGGCGAACTCAGGACGCATAGGGATCGACCTCGAGGCGATCAGCCGCGGCGACGCTGAACCGGAAGGTGCGCCAGAGGAGGTCGATGAGGTCTACGGCGGCTCCGACCCAGAGGGGAGCATCTGGTCGGCCGTGCCCGTACCGCCCCCAGCGCCACTAACCGCTGGAGAGCGCGAGCGCGAACGGGTCATCCCGCTGCATCGACGGCGCGATGTTGAAGACGAACTTCCAAAGCCACCCATTCGCATCCCGCGCGCGATCGGCGGCGTGCGCGGAGTGGCGACGCTCATCCTCCTTATTGGCGTGGTGCTCTTCTCAGCACCGACGATCATTAAGGGTGTTGGCGGCTTTATTGCAGCGATCTCAACCGCACCAGCGCCGAGCGAAAGCCCCGTGCCGAGCGCAAGTCCAACACCCACGCCAACTCCCGAGCCGGAGATTTATGTGGTGCGGAGTGGCGACACGATGTTGAAGATCAGCAACCTCTATAAGGTGAGCATTGACGTGATCATGGGGGCGAATCCGAGCATCACCGACCCGGCGAAGATTTTCCCTGGCCAGCAGATCCTTATCCCGTCGGTGGTGCCTGATGTGGTGGTCTCGCCCAGCCCGTAGCTGGTGCGCGCCTAGCGCGGCGAGAGGTTGATTGCGGAGATCTTTCCCGCCTCGACCTTGAACACGGCATCAATCTTCTGGCTCGGTGAGCCTGGTCGCACGACGAGGATGTCGCACTCAACCTGATGTCCAGTGTCTTTGATCTCACCAGGGATCATGCGTAGCCCCTTGTCGGCGCGAAGGAACCATCCGCCGACGCGCTCATGACCCTTGAGGATCTGCACCCCTTCGCCAACGTGAACGCGCATCTCAACGCGCTCGTCGATGAGGCGGAGTGCCCCGTCGCGGTCGTCCGCGTTGAGGAGCTCGAAGAATGCGTCGGTCGTGTCTTGTGCACCCATAGGCTGATGGTACCCTGCCGCCAATGAAGCGTGATCTGCTCGACGCCACCGGACTCCTGGCCCGCCTCGCCGCGCAGCAGCCGGTCATGGCCACCGCGCTCGGGATTCACGAGCACGACGGCGCATGGCCAGACCTGTCACCCGCTGGTGAGGAGCGCCTCCTCGCCTGGCTCGACACCGAGCGCGCACGTCTCGAGGCAGTTCCTTTGAGCGATCTCAGCCTCGACGATCTCGCCGATCGAGACCTTGCACTGGCAACACTCGCGGCGCTCTCGTTTGAGCAGCGAGAGGTGCAGCCTGCCGCATGGGATCCCATGCATGCCGTCGCCGTTGTCGGTGGCGGTCTCTTTCCGCTCATCTCCCGCACGTTCGGCACAGCCGAGTCGCGTGCCGCGGCACTCGCATCGCGCTTGCGCGGCGTCGGCGACCTCCTCGACGCTGCAATCGACGCACTCGTCGGCGTCCCCGAGCTCGACGTATCAGCCGACGATGGCGCACCGCGTCTCGCCGGTGTCACCGCGTCAACCGGCAGGGTGCGTCTGCCAGCCCGGCCGGTGAGTCGCCTCCACCTCGATACGGCGATTGCACAAGCGTCAGGGATTCGTGAACTGGCACAACTTGCCGTCGAGGTCTACGGCGCACCGCTCGAATCGGCTGCAGCAGCGGCGGGGGCGGCGGCTGATCGCTTTGCCGAACGCCTGCGCAACGAGGTCGCACCGCGCGCCACTGGCGAAGGGCGCTACGGGGCACCTCTCTACGATCGCGCCTTGCGCCACACGCTCTTCGGCTCGCACGATCGAGCAGCGATCGCCCGCGCGGCGACGCGCGAGTTTGTCGCCACGCGCGAGCGAATGATTGAGATCGCCCGCGCGATCGCACCAACATGGATCGGCACAGAGCGTGCTGCGACGCTTGCAGGGAACGATCACGAAATGGTTGCCGCAACGCTCCATGCGATCGGCGCCGAACATAGTGCCGCTGCCGATCTTCTCGATCGTTGCCGCGAAGAGACCGCGGCATGCGAGGCATTCATTCGCCGCACCGGGCTCGTCGAACTTCCTGCTGAGCCGCTTGAGATCATGTGGACGCCACGCTTCTTGCGCGCCTATGGCGGCGCCTTCCTCGACGCGCCAGGACCGCTCGATCGCGGTGAGAAGAGCTTCTTCTACGTTACGCCGCCTCCCGACGATGCGACGCCAGAACAGGTTGAGTCGATGCTTCGCGAAGACAACGATCGCATGCTCAAGCTGCTCGCGATCCATGAGGCCATCCCCGGTCACTACCTGCAGCTCGCAGCCGCGAATGAGAGCGATCGGCCGCTGCGTGCAGCCTTCGGCTCAGGCGTCTTCGCAGAGGGGTGGGCGGTCTACGTGACGCAGGTGATGCTCGATGAGGGGTTCGGTGACGGCGACCAGGCGCTCGAGCTTGTCCACTGGAAGTTCTACCTTCGCTGCGTTGCCAATGCGCTCCTCGACGTCGGCATCCATGCCGACGGACGCGATGAGGCGTGGGCGCTCGATCTCATGGTTGGGAAGAGTTGGCAAGAAGAGTCGGAGGCGCGGGCGAAGTACCTGAGGGCGCGCCTCGGTGCGACGCAGCTCCCAACGTATTTTGTCGGCTCAATGGGCTGCTGGGAGGTCGAAGATCGTGCGCGTGCGGTTGCCGCCCTTGCGGCTGGCGCACCCGCCCCCGTGGCAGGAGCACTGCCGGGTCGGCGTCCTGCGACGCCAGGATTCTCTCGTCCTGCACACCTGCGCGCAATGTTGCGACACGGCACGCCACCAATCCCGCTCCTCGAGCGGCTGATGGGACTTACCGAGGCAACGCGAATCTAGCGCGCTGCGCGCGGCGGACGACCGACGATGTTCTCCTGATCCTCAAGCGGCGAGTGCAACGCGGCGGTTGCAGCTGCCGAGTAGGCCGAGTCGGTCGGCGTTGACGTTCCCTTGACGGTCACGGACTGCGCACCAACTGGTGGCTGCTCCGTCGCTGGCAAGATCGATCGTCCAGGAAGTCGGTGCTCGAGCTTCACCGTTACGTCGTAGTCTTCGCAGAGATCGAGGAATGGATCTGGATCGAGCATGTCCGGCGACTTCACGCCAGCGCCGCCCCACACGCCTTCCGCAATCAGGTCCATCGCCATGACGGGCATCACGCCCGTCTGCCATGCGACCGGCTGCAACTTGTAGCGACCCATGGTCTCTGCGGCGTCACACACCTGGTAGTGGAAGGTCTCCCGTGGGCGTCCATCCTTCTTGCCGCTGACTAGTGCGCCAACGATCGCGCGGCCAACCATGTTCTTGCCGAGCGTCGAAGGATCGGGCGAGAGCGCACCGATCACATCGCGTGGCGCAACCTTCACCCCCTTGACGTTGATCGGATTCTTTCCGTCAAGTCCGAGGCGGTGCAGGAGGCGCAGCGTTTCGATGAAGTCGGCGCCGAGTGCGTACTTGAACGTGATCAGGTCGGCATTGATGCTGCGCGGGAGCTGCACGACCTCTTCGTGTTCGACGTTCACGCACATGACTGGGCCAACCCCTTCAGGGAAGACGAAGTCTTCGGGCTCGCTGAATGGCTCGCGGACCTCGATCTTCTTATTGCGCCAGACGAGCGGTGGGTTGAGACACTCCTCGATCACCGTCCAGAGGCTGAAGACCGTCGCGAAGGGGTAGCCCTCAATGCGGAGGTCGCCGCCGTCGCGAATATGGATGGAGCTGACCTCGTCGACCGTCCACTTCTTAGCATAGGCGGCGAAGATGTTCGAGAGGCCAGGGTCCATCCCCATGCCGACGAGTGCCAACTTGCCGCGGGCCTCCCAGAGGCCGCTCTTCGCCTGCTGGTAGTCGCCGAGCATCTCGCCCGGCACGGTGTACGGGTTCTTCTCGTCTGGCACCGAGAGGCTCGTGGCCATGTCGATGTAGTGCACCCCCGCCTCGAGCGCGGCGTCGAAGACGGCTGGCACGAAGCGTGGGTCGACCGCGTTCATGACAAGGTCGGCCTTGGAGGCTGCGATGAGCTCTTTGAGTTGCTGCGCGTTTCCCGCGTCAACCTGGGCAACGTCGTATCCAGCGCCAACGGCGTCGGCGACGCTGCGTGCTCGGTCGAGGGAGTAGTCCGCCAGGGTGAGCTTCTTTAGCCATTTGCGCCCCTTGAGGAGATGGGCAATTGCTTCGCCGACCGTGCCGGTTCCAACCAACAGAACGTTCATACCATTCACTGCCTTTCACGCGGGGGCCCAGAAAGCCGGGCTGCACCCGCATCGGGGAGACCGATGAGGTCTCAACCCGACTGCTCTGTATAGGGTACGCCTCCCCCCTGGGGGGTCGTCAAACGCATCGGGGAATCCGTGGGGTACGGCGTATACTGAGTGCAGCGCCGCAGAGTAGGCGCAGGCACAGAAGGTTGGAGGAAGCATGGATCCACTCGTCATCATCGTTGGTATCGTCGTCATTCTTGCGATCGTTGCGATCTCGTCGTTCAACGGTCTCGTTGGTGGACGCAACCGTGTCGATGAGGCACTCGGGCAGATCCAGGTGCAACTGAAGCGCCGTTACGACCTGATCCCCAATCTCGTTGAGGCGGTCAAGGGGCAGCAGGGCTTCGAGCGCGGCGTGCTTGAGAGCGTGACGAAGGCGCGTGCCGCTGCCGTCAACGCCGGCCAGGGCGGCGATACGGCCGCACAGGCAAAGGCCGAGAACATGCTCACGGGCTCACTCCGCACACTCTTTGCGAATGTCGAGGCCTACCCAACGCTTCGCTCCAATGAGAATGTGATCCAACTTCAGGAGCAGCTCACCTCAACAGAGAATCAGATCGGCTTCAGCCGTCAGCATTACAACGCGAC
>CAIPEX010000014.1 GCA_903864185.1 uncultured Chloroflexota bacterium
CTCACGACGAAGCCCGATGCAGCGGGCAGGGTGCTCGCGACAACCTCGACCTCGTGATTCTGCGCCGTCACATAGACGCGCCCAGTTGCAAGGTCGCGAACAGGATGGTTTGCTCCGTGATGCCCGAAGGCGAGGCGTCGTGTCGTTGCGCCGGCGGCGCGCCCGATGATCTGGTGGCCGAGGCAGATCCCGAGGAGCGGGAGGCGAGCATCAATGATGGATCGCGCGAGGGCGACAGGCCTGTCGAGGCGCGCCGGGTCGCCAGGGCCTGGTGAGAGGACAACTCCCTGCACGCCCTCCTGCAGCAGCTCCGCAGCCGTCGCCGTATGCGGATGAATGCGCACGCTGAATCCCCGTGCCCGCAGCGCGCGTACGATGTTCGACTTGAGGCCGAAGTCGACGACGGCGATGCACGGTTCGTCTGGTCCGCCAATCTGCTCCACCCTCGCTGGCGAGACGAGTCCAACAAAGTCTTCGTCCTCCCAGCGAGCGAGTGCACGCGTCGCTGCCAGTGCAGCATCGTAGTCGGCATCCCATGGCGCAGAGATGCGCGCACGTTGTGCGCCTGTTTCGCGGAGGCGCCGCGCAAGGCTTCGCGTCTCGACGCCAGCAATTGCGGGAATCCCATGGGTGCGAAGTAGCGCGGCGAGTTGCGCACCATCTTCAGCAATCGCCGCTGTTGCATGTGCAACGACAAGGCCACGGAGCCACGGTTGCGCACTTTGATCGTCTGCACGGAGCCGCCCGTAGTTTCCGATGAGCGGATAGGTCATGAGGACAACCTGCCCCGCGTAACTTGGATCGGTGCAGATCTCTTGGTAGCCGCTCTGGCTCGTGTTCACAACGAGATCGCCACCGGCGGCAACTGGTGCGCCCCATGAGACGCCAGGGAAGACACTGCCGTCTTCAAGAGTGAGGAGTGCAGGGCCGTGATCGCCAATGCGCGCGTCAACAACGGCAGCTGCTTCGGGAAGTGGAATGAGGGAGCGGCGATACGGTGCGAGGCTCTTGCGCGCAACCTGATCCATTCCCTGTCTCCTCTCGGCCTCACGGGACCGCTCTGCGACCTCTCAGGATCGCTGCCAAAGGACACTATTTCTGGTGAGCCGGGTGGGATTCGAACCCACAACCTAGTGCTTAAGAGGCACTTGCTCTGCCATTGAGCTACCGGCCCACGCGAGGAAGGATAGCGGTGGATGGCGCAGCGTGCTCAGGCGTGTGCCGAGTTGGGCTACGCCCTAGGGGAGTGGCAACGCCCCATCTGTCACCAGGCCATCGAGATAGTGCGAAAGTGCCTCGGCCAGGGCGGCATGACCCGCCGCGTTCGGATGGAAGGGGATCTCCCCATCGCGTCCCCACTGGTACGGCTCCGGGTCGCAGAGGCGATGCCCGGCGAACGCGTCACGAAGGTCGGCGATGCGCAGGCGAGGGCTCGCAACGGTCGCGACCGCCTCCTCGACCCGCGCCGTAATGGCGCCCCCCCACTCGGCGAGGATGGTGAGGTCTGCGTCGGAGAGGGCATCATCGCTCGCGCGAAGGGCGGGGCACGCGTCGAGGCCGGGCGCGCCAGGGTTTGGGAGCGAATCCGCGTAGAGCACGACGACCACCAGGGCGTTCGGCGCCCGTTCGAGCACGCTCTCGTAGAGGCGGACGAGCGTCCCCGCAAGCGCCGCAGAGCGCGGCGCGAGGCGTTGGGCGGCATCGGTGCAGAGCGCGGGGTCACTCTGCCTGCATGCAGAAAATACTTCGGAGAATCCTGCATCGTTCCCGCCGATCCCGAGCATCACTAGGTTCGTTGCGGCGCTGAGCGCTTGCACCTGCACCGGCTCGCCGACACGCATCCGGCGGTCGACGAGGTCGGGCACGGTTGCGCCGCTACACGAGACATGCGTGAGCATGATGTTGAATGCTGTAGGTGCCAGGAGGCGCGGCCACGCCGGGCCACGCGCGCAGACGCTTGGTGCGCCGAGCGCGTTCAAGGTGCCGCGATCGAATGGCATTGCAGCCGATGCGTAGCTATCTCCCAACACGACAAGGTTGACCACGGGTGCGCCTGCGGGTGCCGCGCCGATTCGCAGTGGCGCAGGGATCGCCGCATCAGCACTGAGCCCTGGTCCGCCCACGCCGAAGGCGGCTGCGACCACCAGCCCAAGTGCTGCCGTAACTGCGCGTTGCCACCCTGCGCGAATCGCACTCATGCGCTCCTCCCGTCACCAAGAAGCGTCTCTGCCGCCCCCGTTAGTGGCATCTCGCCCTCGCTCACCGACCGCGCGAGCGTGGCTAGGGTTCCATCGCCGTCAGCGGTGGCGATCCGCTCCGCGAGCCTCCCCTCCGCACGTGCAACAAGATGTGCCGCAATGCGACGAATGCGACCATCGGCGGTGCGCGATGCGCCCATCGCGATGATCTGCTGGAGCAGCTCCGGCACGCCACGTGCATCAAGCGCCGATGTCACAAGTACGGGAACTGGCGTAGCGCCGAGTGCGAGGCCCGAGCGCAAACGCTCTGCTGCTGCATCCGCCCCCGGCCGATCACCCTTGTTCACGACGACAAGGTCGGCGGCTTCAAGGAGGCCAGCCTTCATCGCCTGCACCTCATCGCCACCCTCTGGCCCTTCAACAAGAACGACAAGGTCGGCAAGGCGCGCGATGCCGAGATCCGCCTGCCCGGCGCCGACCGTTTCAACAAAGACGAGGGAGAATCCTGCAGCTTCGAGAAGGAGCGATGCGGCAGCCGCAGCACGCGCGAGTGCACGGCCACTGCCGCGCGTCGCGAGTGATCGCACAAAGCGTCCTGCATCATCGGGCCGCTCGTCGATGCGCACGCGATCACCAAGGAGTGCACCGCCAGTAGCAGCAGAACTCGGGTCGACGGCGAGGACGGCAACGCGCAACTCCTGCGTGCGCGCCTGGTCGCTCAGCGCACTCACAAGGCTGCTCTTGCCAACACCTGGTGCGCCAGTGATGCCAATCACGAGCGGCTGTGCACCGGGGGGAGCCTGACGCAGATGCTCGAGCGCGCTAGCAATCAACGCGTCGGCAGGCGCGCCACCGCGCTCAACGACGCTGATCGATTGGGCAAGCGCGCGACGCGCCGTGTGGTCAGGCTGCGCTGACATTGGCGCGGAGGAAGGCTGCCACTTCACCGATGGTCGTACCAGGGCCGAAGATTGCCTTGATCCCGGCCTCGTGGAGGCTCGGACGGTCGGCCTCGGGGATGATTCCGCCCGCAACGACGACAACGTTGCCTGCGCCCGCCGCACGAAGACCGGCGACGAGCTTCGGCAAGAGCGTTGCGTGCGCGCCCGACAAGATCGAGCAGCCGACGACATCAACATCTTCTTCGATCGCTGCGCTCACGACATCGTCGATGGTGCGCCGCAAGCCGCTGTAGATCACCTCGAATCCTTCGTCGCGCAAGCCGCGCGCCAGCACCTTCGCCCCGCGGTCGTGGCCATCGAGGCCAACCTTGGCAATCAGGACGCGGATCGGCGTGCTTCGCTCAGCCACGTTCCACCCCACGCGCGGCGAGGCCGCGGTCATGCGCGCGCGCGAGTGCGTCGCGGTGCCCTGCATCGGTACGGAGCGAGCCGCGCATCGCCTCGGTCGTCATCTGCACGCCAGGCTGGCGTGCGCCACGGGCGGCAAGGCAGAGGTGTTCGGCACTGATCATCACGCCAACGCCACGCGGCGCAAGCGCCGCCTCGAGGGTCTCGGCAATCTCCGCGGTGAGTCGTTCCTGCACCTGCAGGCGTCGCGCGAACGCGTCGACGAGCCGCGGGATCTTTGAGAGTCCAACGATCCGTCCGCTTGGCACATAGGCAACCGTTGCCACGCCAGAGAACGGGAGAAGGTGGTGCTCGCACAAGGCGTGGAACGGGATCCCTTCGACAATCACGAGATCGCCGGCTGGTGCGCCGGCAGGCGCTTCAAACACGGTGCCGAGGATCTCGAACGGATCCATCTCGTAGCCAGCGGTCATCTCGGCATAGGAGCGCGCCACGCGGGCCGGTGTCTCGCGGAGTCCGTCGCGGGTCGGATCCTCGCCGATGGCGCGGATCAGCTCCATCGCCGCGGCCTCAATGGCGCCGTGCGCCGCCGAGGCGTCACGCACCTGAACTGCTCGTGCCGTTTCCTTTTTCACTCCCCCATCCTAGCCGCCCAGTTGTTACACCACCATCGCCGCACGCAGAGGAGTCCCCATGCGGCATTCGCTATGATGAACCTGTCGATTAAGCGTAAGAGCGGAGGGTGAGATGGCGGAGATCAAGCACACGAGCGACGCTACCTTTGAGCAGGACGTAGCCAATGCGCCACGCCCGGTGATCGTTGACTTCTGGGCCCCCTGGTGTGGCCCCTGCAAACTCGTGGCGCCAGAGCTCGAGAAGCTTGCCGCCCAGTACGACGGGCGCGTCGATATCGTCAAGGTGAACGTCGACGAGAACCCGGTACTCCAGCGATCGTTCAACATCATGTCGATCCCGACCATCGCCTTCTTCAAGGGCGCCGGGGCGCAGCCGGTTGGTGCGGTTGGTTTCCAAACCGCCGAACAACTTGAAACGCGATTCGGCCTGAAGGAGCTCCCAGCCACCTCAGCCTAGTCGGCGCAACGCGCGCTACTTGATTGCGTCGCTGTACTCCTGCACTACGGCGCTGACCTCTGCGTCGGGAAGGTCCGACGTCAGCACACCACGAACGAGTGGCGCCTCTGAAGGAACCGAAAAGAGGACGATGACCTGGCGGTGATCGCCATTAATCAGTGTCATCCGGAATGCCGGCCAGCCATTCACGATCTCATCGCTCGTTCGAATATCTTGCGTCTTGCGCCCTCCGCGTGCACCGCGTTCAAACGCATAGGCAAGCGCATCGAGCGTTAACTCATCGGCGCGATAAACGACCAGCGTGTAGCCGGTCTGATCGGGGTTGTCGAAGATCGCCCCTGCCGAGCGGAGCTCTCGAACACCAGCGCCCCAGAGAGGCCCGAGTCGTGCCTCTGAGCACTCACGACCCGAGTCAACCTGAGTCGGCACCGCGCTCCATCCTGCAACGGGGAGTTGTGCCTCGAGCGACACGTCAAATCCAGCAGCGCGCTGCACGTCGATCGACGAATTGCACGGCAGACTGCCGTCGGGCGGTGGCGTCGGTGTGCAGGCAGCGAGTGCAACGCTCGCACCAGCAACCAACAGGAGCGCGGCAAGGGTGCGGGCAAGGCGGTTACGCATCTTCATCATCTCCGAGGGTAGCGCCGAATGCGTTGGGGGATGGGCGGAAGAGGCTGCCACGAGGCGGGCGACGGAAACTCCCCGTACGAACAAGCTCATCGAGCATGACATTGGCGGCGGCAACGAGATCGGCATCGCGACGCACGTTATCGACGCACCACGCCAGATAGCCCGGGTCGAGGCGCGCGATCTGCGCAATCGTGCCGCCGGCATAGCGACCGAACGTCACGCGCAGGTTGCGTGCAGCATCAAGGCTCGGGCGTGGGCGGTTCACATGCTCTGGATCGATCCGTCGCTGCACGGGCCCTGCAGGCGATCCGACGAGCGGCTCTGGCGGTCGCGTGTGCGATGTGTTTGATGGCGCTGGAGTGCGCCAGCGCACCGAGGTTGGTGCGCTTGTACGTGCGTTCGTCCGCATCCCGCCATCAACCGTGACGCGTCCGGTGACCGGTCGCTCGGCGCGGTGTCCGCCCTTTACCGGTGCCGCTGGGGCGGGCGGCTGGGTCGCCCAGGCTTCGTCGAGGAGCGCCTGAGTGGCAGCGTTGATAAGCGCCATCTCGCGCGTCGCTGCACGTGCGCCGGCTGGATCGCCTGCAAAGCGGTCGGGATGGTGGGCGCGGGCGAGACGGCGGCGCGCCGCACGAATCTCATCAGGGCTCGCCCCTGGTTCAACGCCAAGAATGCTGTGCGGCGTGCGGCGTGTTGACATAGAAACTAAGTGTAGCCCGCTCCCCTACGATAGGGGGTGTAAGGAGGGAGCTACCGTGCGTCATCTATTCAAGGCGATGGAGATCTCGCGCCCCCTCCTCTGGCTCAACACATCGATGCCGCTCCTCTGGGGTGCGGCTGCACTGCGCGGGCACATAGAACTGAGTGACGTCGTCCTCTTCGCCTTCTTCCTCTTCCCCTACAACTATTTCCTCCACGCACCCAACGACTACTACGATTTTGAAACGGATGCGCTCAACCCCCGCAAGGGTGGGGTTGAGGGTGCAATCACGCCGAAGCCGCTGCTCGCGCGCCATGCGATCGCGAGCACCCTCCTCCTCGTCCCCTTCTTGATCTTCACCGTGGTTGCGCTTCCGCCGCTCGCACTGCTCTCACTGACCGCCCTCCTGCTTCTCTCGGCGGCATACAACGCGCCGCCAACGCGCCTCAAGGGGCGACCGATCCTCGACTCCCTCACCAATGTGCTCTACGCCATCCCGCTCCAGGTCGGACTCCATGCAGCTGGCAGCACGAACATCATCGATGCGCCAGTGCTCGTCTTCGCCGCCTGGGGGATCGGCGCACACGCGCTTACCACGATCACCGATCGTGATGAGGACGCGGCGGCTGGGGTGCGCACCATCGCTGTCCTCCTCGGCCGTCGCGGAACCGCGCTCTTTGCCGCGTTCTGGTTCACCGTTGTTGGCTGCGCACTCTACGCACTCACCTACGGCGGACGCGTTGCGCTCTTCGCGCTCCCCTATCTCGCACTCTGCATCATCGGCCGCAATGCAGCGGGTGAGGCCGGCCGACGCCTCTACCGGTTCTTCCTCATTGCCAACGTCGCCATTGGCGCCCTCATCACCCTCCTCGTCCTCTTGACGCTTCCGGGCGATGGAGCACTGCCAGCAGGCCTCCTCGCGCTTGCCGGCACGACACTCGCCCTCGGCGTCTCGGTCGGCCGCGCGCTCGTACAACGCAGATGAGCGCGGCGACGCCGAAGCGCGTTGTCGTTGTTGGCGCCGGGCTTGCCGGCCTCGCGACCGCCATTCGCCTCGCGGCCGAAGGGGTCGCCGTCACCGTCGTTGAGCGCGGCACGCGCCCCGGCGGAAAGATGGGGCGCCGCGAGATCGGGCCGTACCGCTGGGATAGCGGACCGACGATCTTCACCCTCCCCGAGCTCTTCGATCAGCTCTGGCGCGCTGCGGGGGCGAAGCGGAGCGACGATCTCACCCTGCTCAAGGTAGAACCGGCATCGCGCACCTTCTTCGCCGACGGGAGCGTGCTGGAGACCTCGAGCGACCTCGCCAAGCTCGCCGCAAGCTTCGGCGCACTCGACCCGCGCGACGCAGCCGGGATCCCCGCCTTCATGCGCCGCGGTGAGAAGCTCTGGCGCGAACTCGACCGCACCTTCTTCCGCCAGACGCTGAGTCCGCTCAGCCTGCTCGCCCCGATGTCGTGGCTCGCCGGCATCCGCCTCGATGCCGCAACGCCGTACAGCCGCCGCATCAACAGCACCTTCCACGACGAGCGCATTCGCCACGTGATGCGCTACAAGTCGATCTACCTTGGCAGCACACCGCAGAGCGTTCCTGGTGCCTTCCTCTCTATTCCGTACATCGAAGCGCAGTTCGGCACTTGGCACCCCCAGGGCGGGATGCACGAGGCACCGCTCGCCATGGAGCGTCTCGCCCGTCGCCTCGGTGTGGAGTTCCGCTACGGCACCGATGCAATTGGGAGCGTCATCGCGAACAAGCGCATCAGCGCACTCCGCATCGCGCCCCGAAGCGCACAGCCACGAACCCTCGGCGCGGGCCCCGCCGCACCGAACCAGCCAGGCGAAGAGCGGCTCGAGGCAGATGCGTTCCTCTTTAATGCCGACATCGTCCACGCCAATCGCGATCTGATCGGCGAAGAGCACCTCGGACTCTTCAGTCGCCGCCGATTCAAGGGCATCACGCCATCATCAAGTGCCTACATCTTGCATCTCGGTGTGAAGCGCACCTTCCCCAGCCTTGCGCACCACACGGTATGGCACCCCGAGAACCCGAACGACGAGCTCGACCGAATCATCAGCTCACCCGTGCCAAGTGGCGATCCAACGCTCTACATCCAGCACGTTGCCGCAACCGACAGCACGGCGCGGCTCGAGGGGCGCAGCGCGCTCTATGTGCTGACGCCGGTCCCGCCGCTCAAGGATCGCCGCTGGTGGGAGGAGCATCGCGAGGAGTACCGCGCCGCAACGATCCGCCGCGTCTGCGAGCGCACGGGGCTCAAGCCTGAAGAGATCGAAGAGCAGGCCGACTGGACGCCACTCGAGTTCGAACGCGAGCAGTACTGCCACGACGGCTCGATCTTCGCCCTCGCTGCGAGCTTCTTCCAGAGCGCCTACTTCCGCCCTGCCAATGCATCACCCGACATCGCCAACGCATTCTTCGCTGGTGGCGGCTCACAGCCAGGTGGCGGCATCCCGCTCGTCATGCTCTCCGGCTACATCGCCAGCCGCACGATCCTCAAGCGCCTCGGCCTCACCCTGCCGCCGAGCGAGGCGGGGCAGATCGCGTAGACCTAGCGTCTCACCAGATTCCGCACCACGAACCAGAGGTTCGCCGGACGCTCGGCGAGCCGCCGCATATACCAGGGGAACCAGTGCTCGCCGTATGCGACAAGGCAGCGAACCCGTTCACCCCGTTGCGCGAGGGCTCGCTGGCGGGGCATATTGATCCCGTAGAGCATCGCGAATTCGTAGCGCGACGGTGGGATTCCGTTCTCACGGACGTAGTCGAGCAGCCTCTCCTGCAGTTTCATGTCGTGCGTGCCGATGTGGAGCAGTGCGCCTGCTCGCGCAGCATCGGGTTGGAGGAGACGAACGCAGCTCGCGAAATACTGCTCATCCACCTGCGACCTGTCGGCGAACGCAACACCCTCCGGCTCAAGGTAGGCACCCTTGACCATGCGTACGGCGGATCCGAGCGAGGCGAGTTGCTCGATGTCGGCGTCGGTGCGGAGCAGGTAGGCCTGGATCGCAATCCCCACCATCGCCGACTCGCGACGCAGCCGGACGAACAGGTCGATCGTGCCCTGCGTAGAAGAAGAGCCCTCCATGTCGATCCAGAAGCGCACGCCGCGTGCCTCACAGGCATGGAGGAGATCGGCGCAATACGCGAAACACGCCTCCGAGTCCTGGTCGTAGCCAAGCTGTGATGGCTTCACCGAGATATCGGCATTCAGACCCGCCGCCGTGCTGCGCGCGAGCATATCGATGTACTGCGCGTAGACGCCTGCAGCCTCTGCCGACTGCGTGATGTTCTCGCCGAGCTTCGTGAAGATTGCAGAGATACCTGCTGCCTTCAGCGTGACTGCGGCCTCAATGGCATCCCCGATCTGCTCGCCAGGCATGAACGCGCGCACCGACCTCCGCACGAACCGTGTGCGCACGGCACGCTCGCGCAACCACCGATTCGTTGATGCCCAAATCAAGATGCCGCGAAGGGTGATCACAACTCCAGTATCACCGACTTTGATTGTTCTTCGTTGCCTTCAGCGCTTTCTCGCATCTGTAACGCATGCGCCTTCTCTAAGTCAGCAACGTGGAATAGAACGGTACTCGCACCGCGTGCTACGCCTCGATCAGCGGCAGTCGCCCGTCAAACGCTCAATGTTCTTAGCGAGTTCCGTCGCCCTTGCCTGGTTCCCTGAAACGTTCGGCCCGACCCGCACGAGGCGGATCGGGCCGAAGGAGTGAACTGCCTACCCGCTACTGCACGAGGACCGGGGTCGAGCTGTCCTCCCCGATCCCATCGCCGAGTCCGATGCCGCTGCCCGTGCAGTAGATCTCCCCGGCAGAGGTGAGCGCGCAGAAGTTGTAGTACGTCACACCGTACGAAACGCCTCGCATCGTCATTGCCACCGGGGTGGTGACACCGGATCCAATCTCGGCGGTGAAGTCAGTCCAGCCGGTGCACTCCAGCCGTCCTGAACGCAAGCCGTAGCACTGCGCGTACGAATCTTGTGAGCTCAACGAGATCGAGGCGTACCTCTTTCCGCCCATCGCAACGACAGGGACATTGCTGGAGACATTCCCACCGTTGCCATACTGACCGCTGCCGTTGTCCCCCCAGCAGTAGGCCTTTCCTTTAGTCGTGATCGCACAGGTGTGTACGCTTCCAGCGCTAATGCTCGTAAACTTCAAGCCGCCAATAACGGGAACCGCAACCATGGCGTTGTTCGTATCTCCCGTGCCGAGCTGCCCGTA
>CAIPEX010000015.1 GCA_903864185.1 uncultured Chloroflexota bacterium
ACGTTCCATTCTTGTGCGACACGCTCTGCGGTCTCGCCCAGTGAGATCGTTGGGTAGCGATCGTTGAGCTTCGGATTCACGAAGCGCCATCCGATGGTCGTGTCAACAAGTTCACGATTGCCGCGCTCATAGCCAGCCTCTGGCTTGAGGGTGACAAGTGGTGCGCGACTCATGCTCTCGACGCCGCCGGCGACGATCACGTCTGCATCGCCGACTGCAATGGCATTCGCCGCGCTGGCGAGCGCCTGGAGGCCGGAGCCGCAGAGGCGATTCACCGTCTGGCCGGCAACCTCAACGGGGTAGCCCGCAATAAGGAGTGCCATGCGCGCGACGTTGCGATTGTCTTCGCCTGCCTGATTGGCGCAACCGAGGATCACATCGTCAATAAGTGCAGGGTTGATCCCGCTCCGCGCGATGATTGCCTCGAGCACGGTTGCAGCGAGATCGTCGGGCCGTACGCCCGCAAGTGCCCCGCCGTATCGCCCCACCGGGGTACGGAGCGCCTCGACGATCCAGGCCTCGCGCAGCGGGCGCCCGCTGGCCACGGAAGGGTGTGTGCTCTGCTCTGCCATGGGGCGAAGTCTACGCCGCCGCGCGCGGGGGGTCGCCTCACGCTCCGCTAGGATGCTCGTATGAGCAGCCAGCTAGCGCCCAGCAGCAGCCTCGCACCGATCCGCGCAGCGCTCCCGCTTGGCCTTCCGGACGCAGCAGCCCTCTTCGCATTCGCCGCCGACGCTGAGCGCCGTGTAGCCACCCTGCGCTTGCGCATCGAGGAGCAGGGCCAGAGCGCAACGGGGCCAACAACGACCGAGATCGAACTGCTCGTCGCACGCCCGCATGCACGCGTCACGACGCGGAAGGCGGATGGGAGCTACGAGCTCTGGGCGACAGATGGAAGCGTCATTGATGGGTATAACTCGGCAACGAAGACTGCAACACGACGCCCGCATCGCGCCGCGCCCACTGGCCTCACTGAACCCGGTATCCCCGCCGCCTCACGCGTGCCGACATCGTTGGGCCCACTCCCCGCTCGCGGATGGGCGACGACCTTCCTTCGCCCGAGCAGTTTCTGCACGACCGTTCTTGCCGGAGCCGTACTCGGTTCGGTAGAGGCGCGATTAATCGCAGGCCGCGCCGCACTCACGCTTGAGGCAGCAGCGCCGCGAACGGTTGAACTCTCTGGCGACCGTGCCGACTTCCGCTACCGCGTTGCATTTGACCGCGCAACAGGAATCCTGCTCTGCGTAGAAGAGTTCCGTGGCGAAACGCTGATGCGTAGCGCATGCGTCACGGCGGTCGGGATCGACGAACAGATCCCAGCAAGCGAGTTCACGATCGAGTTGCCAGCCGGCACCATCCCGCTCTATTAAGAGGAGGGCACATGGCCGAGACAACAGGCAGCGCACGGCTTGCGCGTTCTATCGCAGGTCTCCTTGCCGCGAGTGATGATCCGGCGATCATTGCTGCGCTCTTGCCAGGATGCGAGAAGTTGCACCGCATCGACGCGGAGCATATTGAGGGGCGGCTCGCAACAGAGGTCGCGGGGATCCCGGTCACGGCCGCCGTCTCCATTCGACGGACGGTTGAGGGGCTTGCGGGGGGTGCTTCGCGCCTCCACCTGCGCCTTAAGGTTCGACCGGATATCGGCGGGCAGGCGGTCATCGCCGCGCTCGTGGATCTCCACCCGGTTGACGGCGATGAGAACGCCACCGACGCGACATGGCGCAGCTCAAGCGAGCTCGATCCGATGCTTGCGGTGATGGCGGGGCAGCGTGTCGAAGAGTTTCTTCGTGCCTCGATTGAGCAGCTGATTGCGGGGCTCGCCCGCTAACAATTCTACGCCGAGAGGGCGAGCCAGAGCGCAGCGGCGACGACGCTTGCAAGTGCAGCGATCATCGCCACCCATGTTGCGCGAAAGAGGGCACGACCGCGGTCGATCGGCCACCAGGCGCGCACCGAGCGTGCGATGCGCAACGCCGCCTCACCCATCGTGATGAAGAGTGGCACCGAGCCGATGAGGAGTGGGATCTTGACGATCGCCTCGCTCCAGCGCGCGCCAAGGTTCAGCGCGCTGATCACGATCGTGCCGCAGATCAACGCGACAACGCTCAAATAGATGAACCCGCCACGCAGTGGCGTTGGGTCGGTCTCTGGCACATAGGCAGGGAGGCCGTCGGGGGCGACGGGCACTGGCTGTCGGTCGAGCATGATCATTCCTGGTTCATAGCGCTCATCTACGAGGACGCCGCGCAACAACTCACCAGCGTCGGGAGCCTCCTCTTCTGCGCCGGGTAGCGCACTCGGCAGCGCCTCTGCGCCAGGAATCTGATCGGGGCGAACGATGCGCGGTCGTGTCGGCTGCTCGCCAGACATGGCTACTCGCCCTGTGCGCGGGTGAATCCTTCGGTGTCTACCCACACGCGCAACTTCTCGAGGTGTCCCCATGGCGCAAGGTGCGCGACACGCTCAATCAACGCGAGGAGTTCGCTATCGGGGAGGTCATCGTTCGGGTCGCGTGCGACATAGCGCGCGCGGAAGAATCCAGGATGATCAAACGCCGGTGCCGCCTTCGGCCAGACGACGACGCCACGCGCAGAGAGCATCCGCAACTCGAGGCGTGGCCCGGCAAGCGCGGCGAGCTTTGTGCCAGCTTCGGCTGGTGAGAGGAGCGTCTCCATGAAGTAGTCGAGCCCGACCACGCGCGCGGGCCCAACCTCAGCGAGGCGTGCCTCACCGTCGACCCAGCGCTTGTGCGGAGTGATGGCCTTTACGCGTGGGCGGCTCGCAGCTGACGGCACGCCCGTTGGACGCGTCCCGAGGCTCTCGATCACCGCGTCGGCAAAGCCGCTCGTGCTCGTTGCCGCCTCAACATCGCCGCCCTGCTGGCGCACCACATCTTGCGGTAGCGCCTTGCCCGCCTCCAGTGTGGCGAGGACTGCGTCCTCAACATCATCGGCGAGATCATGCTCGCCGAGATGGCGAAGCATCATGGTGGCCGAGAGGATGAGCGCGGTCGGATTGATGACATTCTTGCCGGCGTACTTCGGCGCAGAGCCGTGCACCGCTTCAAAGATCGCCACGCCGTCGCCGTAGTTTGCGCTCGATGCAAAGCCGAGGCCACCAACAAGCCCTGACGCGAGATCGCTAATGATGTCGCCGTGGAGGTTCGTTGCAACAATCACATCAAACTGTGCGGGATCTTTCACCATCTGGTGCGCAACGTTGTCGATGATGAGGTGGTTCGCCTCAATCGGCGCGTACTCAGGGGCGAGCTCTTCACCGATGCGCTTGAACATCCCCTCGGTAAACTTCAGGATGTTCGCCTTGCTCGCCGTCGTGACCTTCTTGCGCCCCTCGCGAAGTGCGAGTTCGTATGCGAAGCGAATGATCTTCTCTGAGCCCTTGCGCGTGATCAGCTTCAGCGCCTGCGCAACATCGTGTGTCTGCAAGTGCTCAATCCCTGCATACAGGTCTTCGACATTTTCGCGCACGACCACCATGTCGATCCCTTCGCCCTTGTAGCGCGTCGGAATCCCTGGAAGTTCTCGAACGGGGCGAATATTGGCATACGTCTCAAAGAGTTTGCGGAGGGTGACGTTGGCGCTCTTCTCACCGAAGCCGACGGGGGTCTCGAGTGGGCCCTTCAGGGCAACGCGCGTGCGCTCGATGCTCGCGCGCGTCTCTTGCGGAACGCCAGAAGAGTCGCCCTTGAGGAAGACCGAGGCGCCAGCTGCTGCCTCCTCCCAGTCGAAGGCCACATCAACGCGCGCGCCCGCTGCGTCGAGGATGCGCTTGGTGGCGAGGGCGACCTCGGGCCCAACCCCGTCGCCAGGGATCAACGTGACAGGGTGCCGGCGCAGAGGGCTCATGCCCTCAGGATACGCGGGGAGCGCCGATCGGGAGGTTGACGAAGCCCCTGAACTGGAATCCGGGGCGGCGGACCGCACCGGGGAGGAGGTCAATGCTCGGGAGCACCTTCGCCAGCGCGTCAAAGAGGAGCTCAAGCTCAAGGCGCGCGAGGGGGGCGCCGAGGCAGAAGTGGATCCCGCCGCCAAACGAGAGGTGTGAGGTCTCGCCACGCGCAATGCGGAACGCGTCGGGGTCGGCATATTTCCGTGGATCGCGATTCGACGAGCCGATCATGAGCCCGACCTTCGAGCCGCGTGGGATCTCCACGCCTTGCACCTCAAACCCCTCATCGAGCACCCAGCGTTGGAAAAACTGGAGCGGTGGATCCCAACGCAAGATCTCTTCAACGGCGCTCTTCGCAGGAGCCGCGCCGCTGCGCAGCGCCTGCCACTCGTCGGGGTGCTGCCCGAATGCAGCAACGCCATTGGCGGCGGCATTGACCGACGCCTCATGGCCGGCCATCAAGAGCACCATCACCGTGGAGATCACCTGCTCATCACTGAGTCGATCGCCCTCAACCGTTGCGTCGATGAGGCCGGTCAGCAGATCATCGGCGGGTCGCTTACGCCGCTCGGCAATGAGGTCGGCCGTATAGCGCGTGAACTCCTTAACCGCCTCGTTTGCACGATTCTTCGTTGCGTCGGAGGGGACCGGCTCGTACATCGAGACGACGTCATGTGAAAGCTCGAGGATGCGCATGCGATCGGCCGCGGGGACACCGATCAGGTCGCAGATGATCGTCAGTGAGAGTGGCTCGGCGAGATCGCGAACGAGGTCGAGGCTGCCGCGCTCGCGCGCCTCGTTGATGCGCGCATTGATAAGCGTCGATGCAGGTTCGCGTTGCGCCTCGATCGATCGCGGCGTAAAGGCTGCGGTAACAAGGCGGCGCAGCTTCGTGTGGTCGGGGGGCTCGAGGGCGATCATGTCCCAGCGCTCGAAGGCCTTGAAATCAGCGTAGCGCTCATCACGCCACGGCTGAAGATCCTCTGGGTTGACGAACTCTTCGGCGGTGTAGCGGTGTGAGAAATCGGAGCCGAGGCGCTTGTCGCGCCAGGCGGCGTGCGTGTCGGCGTGCCGTGTGATGAACCAGATCCCGCTCGCGGGCGAGCGCCAGACCGGATGCGCTTCGCGCAAGCGGGCGTAGGTCGAATAAGGATCAAGCGCGACTGCGGGGTCGGTCGGATCAAAGAGGAGGGGTGCGACCGCCTCGCTCATAGTCGACCAGCGGCACGATCCCGAGCGATGAGGAGGCGAAGGCCATGCACCGCCGTATCGATCACCGGGTCGATCGAGAAATCTTTCATCGACGCTTCGGCCTCTTCGTGCGTCATCGAGGGGCTGCCGACGCACACCATGATGCCCGCGGCACGTGCGCGCAGGGTGGCCGCAACGATAAAGAGCGTTGCCGACTCCATCTCAGAGCTGATCGCGCCGCCGCCAATCCACGCCTTCCAGCGACGGGCGAGGTCTGCCGAGATTGGCATGCGTGAAGGCTCCACCTCGCCATAGAACGAATCTTTCGACTGCGCGACGCCAACACGGTGGCGCGCCTTCCGCTCGCGCGCCGCATCGCGTAGCGCGAGAACCACATCGATATCTGCAACGGCGGGGAACTCCATCGGCAGGTAGTGGCTGCTCGTCCCCTCATCACGAATCGCGGCATTGACGACCGCAAGGTCGCCCGTTTGCATCCCAGGCTGCATCCCGCCCGATGTGCCGACGCGAATGAACGTGTCGGCACCGATCGCGTGCAACTCTTCAACGGCGATCGCCGTTGAAGGGCAGCCGATCCCCGTTGAGGTGCAGGCGACTGGGACGCCATCAAGTTCGCCGACCCAGGTGGTGTATTCGCGCTTCTGCGCAACGAAGCGCGGGTTGTCGAATCGGCGAGCGATCAGCTCAACGCGCCCGGGGTCACCAGGGAGCAACACGTAGCGCCCGATGGCGCCCTTCGCCATGCCGATGTGATGCGCAGTTCCGTCGGGCTCGAAGATGGCCACCGTGGCAGCCCTCTAGTTAGGCTGACGCCATCACGCGGAAGGCGACGACGAACACGCCAACGAAGACGACAGCGCCCATCACGAAGATCGCTGTGGCAATCATCGGCGGGAAGATCAAGACGACGCCGCCTGCCTGGCCCCAGTTGAAGAGGCCGTAGACAAACGCGAACGTCATCACGACGAGGCCGAGGATGCCGATAAAGATGTCAAACGGCCCGCTTGGCACGCGCCGGTATGACGTCTTGTTCCCCTTCGATCCGAAGGCGCGCGACTCTAGGCTGATCGCGAGTTGCTGCACGCGTTCGACGGCGCCAGCAGCAACAGGCACGAATGATGGAATGATCGAACCGAAGCCGCTCCCCTTCATCCCGCGCGAGCGCTGTGCGGCAAGCACGAGCTGTACTTCGCGCTGCAGCACGGGAATGAGCTGGAGGGTCATCGAGATCATGAAGTTCGCCAGGTACGGCACCTTCATGCGCGCAAGTGAGGCGAAGAGGTCTGACGGGTGTGTCGTGAGCAGCAGGGTGAATGCGATCACCTGGAAGGCCGAGACGCGCAAGAGAAGGGTGATCGCATGCGAAAGCCCCTCGTTGTAGATATTGATCGGCCCGAGATGCACGGGCGGCATGCAGTTCGGCAGGCAGACTGCGGGAGCGATGGATTGAATGACGATGATCGACGCACTAATCGGCGTGAACACAATCATGATCTTCGCAAGGGGCTTCATGATCTGACCCGTTGAAGCAATCGCGAGGGCGATCAGCAACGAGATGAAGAGTGGGAGCGCCCAATACGTCGTAAAGCAGAAGAAGCCAAACGGAAGCACCCAGGCGAATTTAGCTACCGGGTCAAGCCGATGCAGCCACGAGGTGCCACGTACGTGTGAAATCGAAACGCTTGGACCATGCATTACGCGCCACCCTTCTTCTTGCCGCCAAGTTCTGCGGCCAACTCTTCTACGTTCAGCACAGCCTCTTTCCCCTTACGGGCCTTCAGCTGCATCGAGATCTGGGCGATCTGTGGTGGGGCGATGTGCGTGCGCTGCATCACCTCTGTGTCGGAGAAGACCTGCTTCGGCGTGCCGTCGGCGATCATCTTCGCGTTCCACATGACGATCATCCGCTCAGACACGTCGGCAACCAGCGGCATGTCGTGTGTGACGCAGATCACCGTCGAGCCACGCTCGCTCAGCTTATGAATCAAACGGTTGATCACCCGTGTTGTCTGGTGATCCTGCCCGGTTGTCGGCTCGTCGAGGACGAAGATCTTTGGACCCATGGTGAAGACCGAGGCAATCCCGACAAGCTTGCGCAGCGGGAAGCTCAAGCGATACGGGTGGTGGTCGCGGTACTGGCCGAGGTCGAAGAACTCAAACGCCTCTTCCACCTTCGCCTTGACCTCTTCCGGGCTCATCTTCATGTTCGTCGGACCGAAGGCGAGCTCCTCGGCAACCGAGCTAGCGAACAACTGGTGGTTCGGGTTCTGGAACACATATCCAATCGTTCCAGCCATCTCCTGTACGGAGTGCTTCGCTGTATCACGACCATCCACGATGACCGCACCCGACGTTGGGCGAAGGAGACCGTTGAAGAGCTTCGTCAGCGTCGTCTTGCCGGAGCCATTCTGCCCCACGATGCCGAGCGACTGCCCGGCTGGGACGTCGAGCGAGATCCCATCAAGCGCAACGACTGCACCGCGCGCGTAGACGTAGCGAACATCTTTTACCTGAATGATTGCGTCGCTCATCGAGCCTCCACCCACTTCACGGCCGCCTCAGTTGTGACCGGTAGATTCTTTTTGTCAGACCCGCCCAGGTCGAGTGCGAGCTCGGTTGCCTGCGGGACGCGGAGTCCGAGCTTGGCCAGTTCATCACCGCGGGCGAAGACCTCGCTCGGCGTACCGATCATGACGATCTTCCCCTGATCGAGAACGACGATGCGGTCGGCGTAGGCGGCGAGCACCTCGCACTCATGCTCGGCGACGATCACGGTGAGGCCGTCTTCGCGGTTCAACTTGCGTGCGAGCTCAAAGACCTCTTCCTTCCCGATCGGGTCAAGGTTCGACGTTGGCTCATCCATAAAGAGGATGCGCGGGTGCATGGCGAGCACCGAAGCAATGGCAAGTCGCTGCTGCTGGCCACCTGAGAGGCCCATCGGTGAGCGCTCCTCGAAGCCAGGGAGGCCAACGGTGGCGAGGGCTGCGGAGACACGTGGTGGCATCTCTTCGGTTGGGACGCCGAGGTTCTCGAGCCCGAGCGCGACCTCTTCGGCGGCACTCACCTGGCTCATCTGGAATTCAGGGTTGTCGAAGACGATGCCGACGGTGCGGGCCATCTCGCGCACGGGGGTTGTCGACGTGTCGAGCCCCTCAACGGTGACCTTCCCTTCGTAGAAGCCCATCGTGGACTGGGGGACGATGCCGTTGATGGAGAGGCCGAGCGTCGTCTTGCCGGCGCCGTTGAGGCCCATGATGCCGAGGTATTCACCGCGCTTGATCTCGAGGTTAATGTCGCTGAGGGCTGGCTTGCTGCCTGCCGCGTAGGTAAAGGTGAGACCCTCGATCTTGATGGCGATCTCTCCAGCCAAGTGACCCTCCTCGCTCAATTACGTCCTGCTAACCCGTGCACGATAGCGCATCCCGAGAGAAGCGAACCGCCCAGCCGCGCGTGATGCGCAACTGGGCGGTTCTGCTGCGCCGAGCGCAGCGTTTTAGCTCAGTCCTTCGCGCGGAGTACGGCGATGCCGGACCCGATCGTGAAGCACCCTACGAGCACATTCATGGCCCAGAGGGTCAGGAATGGGTCCGCAGGATTGAAATTGATCACGCCCATCGGAATGAAGACCGTAAAGATCCCCATCGCGAGAACGCCTGCTACAGCCCCTTCCTTAGGACCGACAGTCATCTGCTTGTTTGCCATGATCTACTCCTTCCTAATCAGCCGAGTGCCGGCTTGACAACGAAGATCGTGATCAAGATGAAGACAACGCCCACGAGGACGCCGCCGACTGCGAGCACGAGGTTACCCGTGGCATCGCGCTTCGGGAGCTCGATCCCAGCGGTCAGCCCCGAAGGGAGAGCGCGAAGGATGGCGAGACCAACGAAGGTCGCAATCATCTTGTCAGCAATCGAGCCGGTAATACCCGACGCGAACGAGCTGACGAGCAGGCTGTTGCCTGCTGCAGCAAACGCAGCGAGGAGTGCATCCGACGAGTGCCCCGTTGCACCACCGAAGACGAACACCACGATCGGTGTTGCCATCATCTGCACGAGGATGCCGCACACAATGCCGACCACAATCAAGCGGCCTGGA
Organism: uncultured Chloroflexota bacterium; assembly: GCA_903864185.1. Lineage (GTDB taxonomy): Bacteria > Chloroflexota > Limnocylindria > Limnocylindrales > Limnocylindraceae > Limnocylindrus. Next base: position 9,220 of record CAIPEX010000015.1, read on the forward strand.
GTTCGACCCCAGCCGTTGTTGCGGATCATGTAACCCCAAACGAGGGCACCGACAACGTTGCACAGCGAGAATGGGATCATCGTTGGGTTGATGGTGAATGCACCAGCAACGTTCGTGATGATTCCGGTGAGAGCCCCCCACCAAGGTCCGAGCGCTACAGCAGCAACCATCGTCCCGATCATGTCGAGGAAGATGGGGAGCTTGAGCGCGTTGTTAATCGATCCACCGACGACGTTAAGGGCACCCATCACTGGGACGAGCACCGCAACGTACGACAGAGGAATTCGCGATGCAGCCTTTGCACCTGACATCTCTGTACCTCCCTTGACCGGGCCACCCTCCGGCGGCTCGGTACTGTTTCGGCCAGGCAACGCCTAGCCTTTGTTAACTTAACGGCACCTGCCGTTAACCTGAACCCTACCCCCCTGAGCACATTTGTCAACACGTTGATGCGCCCTACGCGCCCCCCTCCCTGAGGGTCGGGTAGGGTGTACGGGAGCGACCCCCCTCTTGCGGGTCGAGCGGAAGGAGCACTGCATGCGTGGCGCCTGGTGGTCGAACCCGATCCTCCCCTCCCTTGAGCCGGTGATCCAGGGCTCCCGCTTTGTTACAACGAACCCCCAAGAGATCGCCCGGGTGGCCACCTGGCTCGCCGCTGAGGAGTTCTCCTCCCTGAAGGCCTCGGGGGCGGCCGTCGCCGGGCCCTTCGATATCGGCCCAGACCCCGACCTCAATATCGACCTGACGATGCTCATCACCACGATGAACTTCGCCTTTACCGACTTCGCCACCTCCCAGAAGTTCGAGGTGGACTACAAGGGGGTCCGCTACTCCGACAGCGAGGCGATGTTCGCCTGCCTCCACCGTGCCATTACCGCCGGGGAGCCGATCCTTGATGGGGCGTGGGCTGCGAGCGTCACCCGAGCAGGCCTCGAGCGCCTCTTCCAGACCGACTGCGGCACCGAGATCCCCATGCTCACCGAGCGGGTCGCCGCGCTCAACGCGGTTGGTGCCACGCTGGTTGAACGTTATGGCGGGCGCTGGCACAACTGGGTGGCCGCCTGCGCCCCCGCCCTGTATGCCCAAGGGGATGGCCTCCTTGAGCGGCTCATTACCGAGTTCCCCCGCTTTAATGATGTGAGCACCTGGAAGGGGCACCAGGTCAGCCTTCAGAAGCTGTCGCAGTTGGGACTCTGGTCGCTCCATCGCGGCCTCGCACCGCTCGGGCGAACGATGCTCCGCGACCCAGAGATGTGCACGGCGTTCGCCGACTACATCGTCCCGGTGGCGCTGCGTGTCATGGGGATCTTCGAGTACGAGGCGTCACTCGAGCAGCGCATCATGAACGGTGAGGTGCTTCCGCGCGACTCCGAAGAGGAGATTGAGATCCGCGCGCACACGATCTATGCCACGGCGCTCCTCACCGACGAGGTGAATGCACGGCGAACTGCAGACGGACAGTTGTTGATTCCACAGGTCGACTATCGACTCTGGAAGAGCTATCACGCGACGCACTATCCGCACCACCTGACGCGCACCACGATGTACTAGGCGCATGGCGCGCCGAAGAACGCTCCCGTTCGCCGACATCCTCGTACGCGATGGTGCGCTCGCCACGACACTCGGTGGCCTCCTCGCGCGTGCGCCGATCTCCATGGTGCCGATCGGCCTGATTGCTATCGGAAGCGGGCCGCTCGGCTCGTACGCTGTTGGCGGTGCGGCGGCGGGCGCCTACTCGGTGAGCAACGCGATTGGCGCAACGCTCCTGGGGCGCGCGGCTGACGAGCGCGGCCATCGCTGGGTGCTGCGACTCTCAGCGCTTGCGCTCACCCTCGCAGCAGGTGCGATCGTCACCATTGCGCTCGTTGCTCGTGAGGCGGCACTGCTCATCGCGGCGGCGGTCGTGTTTGGCGCAGCGACGCCCAATATGGGCGCACTCGTTCGAACGCGCTGGACCCACGTGCTGCACGAGGCGCCGCTGCGACTGCGTGCGATGTCGCTTGAGTCGGTCAACGACGAGGTGAACTTCTTGATCGGGCCGCCGGTTGCCTCACTCCTTATCGTGCAAGGCCTGCCATGGGGGCCGGCGGTTGCTGCGGCGCTCTTCTTCGTTGCCGGCGCAAGCGCCGTTGCACGACAGCATCGATGGGAGCCGACCTTGCATGAACCGCATGTTGGCGGCATGTCGGCGGCGATCCGTGAGAACGCCCTCCTGATGGTGAGCTCTGGAATGATCGGCGCGATCCTCGGCGCAAGCCAGGTGCTCCTCCTTGGCTACTGCACGGCGATTGGCGCAGCGGGCGGGATCGCGCTTGCGCTTGCACTCAACTCTGGCGCGAGCCTCGTTGGCGCGGTGACGATCGGATCGAAGAGCGACTGGCGCTGGTCGGCAGAGCGACGCTTCGCTGTTGCTGCCGTCTGCTTTGCGGTTGCAACGATTCCCACCGCGCTTGTCGATGGCTATGTGCCGTTCCTTCTTGCGACAACGGTCGCAGGCTTTGGTATTGCGCCAATGTTCATCCAGGCAAACGCCGTTGTTGCTGAACGCGCAAATGGTTCGCCGCGTAACGCAAGCTTCGCCCTGATCGGTGGCGGCGTCGTCTTTGGGATCTCTGCTGGATCAGCGATAGGCGGCATTGCGATCGACGCGGCCGGCGCGTCGGCGGCGCGACTTATCCTCGTCCCACTTGTCTTGTTGATGCTGATTCCGATCCTGACGGGTGCGCGGCGCGCACGATAGGCTCTCTGTCGCGCAGTTGCGCGAGCGCAGCAGCTAGCCAGTAACGCGCGTACTGAGCGCGCCAACGCGCTCGGCGAATCGCTGGAGGAATCGCTCGCCCTCACCACGAAGCGCAACGCGAGCATTCGCTGCCGTGCCCGTGCGGCCGCGAACATCGACGAGGAGGTCGCCGCGCGTCGCTCCGTCGCGCACTTCCACTACGGCGGGCGCGGCAACGATGTGTGCAAGTGTCTCGTCGAGTGCGACTGCAACGCTGAAGGCGTCGTGAATGTGTGAGCCCTCGATCTTGTCGTACTCCAAATGGAACTCGTCGTAGAAGCGCAGCGCCTCGTCGACGAGGCGAAGGACGGGCGGGAGGTTTGCGCCGCGCGCTGCACCAGGGAGGCCGGCGGCGGCGGTGAGGGCCGCCCAGTGCGGCGGACGGATGAGTGCGGATTCAGTGGCGTCGAGGGGTAGGATTAGCACGGGGCGCCCGGCTGTGGCGCACGCACGGATGACCTCGTTGAGCGCCTCGGGGTCGCACCAGGCGTTCCACTCGCTGCGCGCGCCGGTGTTCCCCGCCGTGGCAACCGCGCCGCTCATGAGCACAACGGAACCGACGAGGGCGGGGAGCTCGGGGTCGAGCCGAAATGCTGCGGCGATGTTCGTCGCTGGCGCGCAGCCAACGATCGTCACCCGCCCTGGGTGGGCACGAACTTCGGCAACGATGCGTGCTGCAGCCGCGTTCGCAGCACCAGCTGCTGGCATGGTGAGCGGCACCGTTGGCGCGGGAAGCACGGCGTAGCCCAAGCCTGTCGGGCCGTGCGTCTCTGGCGTTGTGACGAGCGGCTTCACAAGCGGTTCGCGCGCGCCCGCAATCACCTCTACCCCTGTTGCACCTGCGATGTCGAGAACGCCGCGCGTGTTGCGCACAACCGCCTCGAGGCTCGCGTTGCCTGGCGCGCAGGTTGCGACGAGCAGGCGCGCATCGGGCGATGCGACGGCATAGAGCAGCGCCATCGCATCGTCGATGCCCGTGTCGACATCGAGGATCAGGAGGCGCGGATCCATGGAGGCTCCGAAACGCTAGATGCGGCCGGCGGCGCGGTCGGCGGCGATGAGTCGGCGCAGGCCGTCGATCGACGTGTCGATCACGCGATCGATTGAACAGTTCGCCATCTCTTCGTCGGTCATCGGTCGCTGCTCAGGGTTGCCGAGGATCAACATCGCGCCACCTGCGCGCACGCGCAGGGTTGACGCAACGATGAAGAGCGTTGCCGCCTCCATCTCGGAACAGATCGCGCCGCCCGCCATCCACGCCTTCCAGCGGCGCGCGAGATCATCGGCGATCGGCATGCGCTCTGGATTGTGTTGGCCGTAGAACGAATCTTTCGACTGCGCGACGCCGAGATACCACGGGAAGCTGCTGGCGACCGCTGCTTCGCGCAGCGCCAGTGTCACCTCGAGATCTGCAACGGCAGGGAACTCGAGTGGCAGATAGTGGCGGCTCGTCCCCTCGTCGCGGATCGCGCCGGTGATCACGCCGATCGAGCCGGGCTTGATGTGATGCTGCATCGAGCCGGATGTTCCGACACGGATGAACGTATCGACGCCGAGGTCGACGAGCTCCTCTACGGCGATCGCCGTAGATGGGCAGCCGATGCCGGTTGAGGTGCAGGCGACAGGGACGCCGTCGAGTTCACCGGTCCAGGTGGTGTACTCGCGCTTCTGCGCTACGAACTTCGGATTGTCGAAGCGGCTTGCGATCACCGCGACGCGGTCGGGGTCGCCGGGGAGGAGCGCGTAGCGGCCGACCTCGCCCTTCTTGAGTCCGACGTGGTGCTTGCGGCCATCAGCCTCGGTCAATGCCATCAGCGTGTCCCTCCTGCTAGATACGGTGCAGCGAGTGCTGCCGCTTCGTCTCGTGAAAGATAGCTGCTCTGTGTCCCCGCCTTTTGCACGCTTGCAGAGGCGCACGCCACCGCAAGTTCTGCTGCGCGGTCAGGCGAGAGGCCACTGGCCAACCCGAATGAGAACGCGCCGAGGAACGAGTCGCCGGCGCCGGTTGTATCCACCGCCTTGACGCGCGGTGCGGAGATGCGGTGAATCGGCTCGCCAGGAATCGCGAGCGCTGCACCCTGCTCGCCGAGTGTGACAACGAGACGATTCCCCGAGCGATCCGATGCGGAGCGGATGCGCTCATCGCCATCGGGACCGATCGCCGATCCACCAAAGATCGCCGTGAACTCTGTCTCGTTCGGCGCAACCCAATCAGCATGCGCAAGAAGTTCTGGATCAATTGGCGCCGCTGGCGCCGGATTCAAGAGTGTCGTGATGCCTGCAGCACGTGCGGCACGAAATGCCGCGAGCGTTGTTGCCTGTGGCACCTCAAACTGGCCGACGACAATCGTCGGCTTGAACTCACGCACTGCCGCTTCGGCAACGGCCGCCTCGGTTGCATCGTTGGCGCCCGGAACAATGATGATGCGATTCACACCGGCGCCGTCCACCCAGATCGGTGCGACGCCACTCGAGCCGGGGACGGTGCGCATCCAGGTGATGTCGATCCCCTCCCTCTTGAAGTTCTCAAGATGCGAGGCGCCGTAGCTGTCGTCACCAACCGCATTGACCATTGCAACGGGGGCGCCGAAGCGCGCCGCCATCACCGCCTGGTTCGCCCCCTTCCCGCCGAAGCCCATCTGGAAGCGCTTGCCAACAAGGGTCTCGCCCGCCTCAGGGAGGCGGTCGGCGTAGGCGATGAGGTCGATCATCGTGCTCCCGACGACGAGGATCCGCGCGTCACCCATGGTGCCCCCCTTTCACTGCGCTGCCCTGCGCGCTGCTGGTCATCCCCGCAGCGCGCTAACGAGCGCGCCTGTTGCGGGGTTCACGTGGATGAGTCTAGCGATCGCCCCTGGGGCGAGCCGCCCGAGTTCGGGGAGGCGCAGGAGGTCGGCGGGGGTCCGTGTCGCCGCCGTGAGCGCCGCAGCGAGCGGGTAGCCCGCCTGCACGATGCGCACGATGCCGGTGTCGAGGAGGCTGAGCGAGCCGGCAAGGGTGCCATCAGACATTGCGGCGCGCCCGTTCGCCGATCGCGCCGGAATGCTGCCGAAGCGGAAATCACTATCAGGCTGACCGGCGGCACTGAGTGCATCGGAGACGAGCATGAGGCGCGAGCCGAGCAGTTGGGCGTAGAGGACGGCGAGTCGCAGGTCGATATGGACGCCATCCGCGATCATCTCGACGCGCGCCTTTGGGTGCGCGAGCGCGGCGCCGGCGAGTCCGGGGAGGCGATGATCGAGTGGCTCCATGCAGGTGCCGAGGTGCGTTGCCGACGATGCGCCGTGACTCCATGCCGCCGTCGCCTGCTCGTAGCTTGCGGCGCTATGGCCGAGTGAGGCAACGATTCGACGCGCGACGAGATAGTCGATCAACTCACCGCCGCCGCGCACCTCTGGTGCGAGTGTGACGATCGAAAGTCCAGCCCAGTCGTGTTCACGATTTTGTAGGTCGGCTTGGAGGTTCGTTGCGTCGATGATGAGTGTCGGATCATTCGCGCCCTTTTGCGCATGTGCAATTGCTGGCCCTTCGATGTGTGCACCGAGAATGATCGCCTCGTCGCGCGCGCGGCCTGCAGCACGATCGTGCGACTGCTCATCGCGTGCACGTGCGACGGCACGCACCCAGGTGCGCAGGCTCGGAAGTGGGAGGCTCGGTGCAGTTGGAACGAACGCGGCATAACCGTGCCGCGCCGTCTCGCGAGCGAGGAGGCGTAGTGCCGCTGCGATGTCGGGCTCTGGGCTCTTCGCGCCGCGTGTCGCCTCACTCAGTGCTTGGCTCCCGCGCGGGCCGAGGGTGTCGTGGCCAGCCGCACCGTGAATGTGCACGTCGACGTAGCCGGGTGCGATGAGTCCGTCGACCCGCCGTGCACGTGCGCCTGCAGCACGTCGACCCGCTGGTCCGACGGCGATGATCACCTGCTCTGCGCCACGCACCTCAAGTTCGATCAGTGCGTCGGGGACGATGCGACCATTCATGAGCGCGTCGCCGCGAAGGGCGGTACGGGCACCTGCTGGTCGGTTTGTGCGGCTGCTCATCCCCTCAGAGTAGTGCGGTCTCACCTGCTGCGGTGGCATAGGCCTCAATTGGGAGACAGGCGCACACAACATTCCGATCGCCGTGCACGTTATCAATGCGCCGTACGGGTGGCCAGTATTTGCGTGCGCGAACCCATGGCAGCGGGAAGGCGCCCTGCTCGCGTGTGTACGGGCGCGCCCACTCGCCGCGCACAAGGTCGGCCGCGGTATGTGGTGCGTTGCGCAGCGCGCTCTGCTCGGCTGGCACGCTGCCCGATTCCACCGCTGCAATCTCTGCGCGAATTGCACGCAGTGCATCGATGAAGCGATCGAGCTCCGCCTTCGACTCCGATTCTGTCGGCTCAACCATCAACGTTCCGGCAACGGGCCAGCTCATCGTTGGCGCATGGAATCCAAAGTCCATGAGTCGCTTCGCAATATCTTCAACGGTGACGCCGCTCGATGCGGTCATCTCGCGCACATCAAGGATGCACTCATGTGCAACGGTACCGTTGCGCCCGGTATAGAGAATCGGGAACGCATCGCGGAGGCGCGCCGCAAGATAGTTCGCGTTCAAGATCGCGATCTCGGTAGAGCGCCGCAATCCATCTGGTCCAAGCGTTGCGATGTAGGCCCAGCTGATCGGCAAGATGCTCGCACTCCCAACCGTCGCCGACGAGACGCGCCCCTCACCGCCAAGTTCGCGCGATGGTAAGAACGGCGCAAGGTGCGCAGCCACGCCGATCGGGCCCATCCCTGGGCCACCGCCGCCGTGCGGAATCGCAAAGGTCTTGTGCAGGTTCAGGTGGCAGACATCTGCTCCAAAGTCGCCTGGGCGCGCGACCCCGACCTGGGCGTTCATGTTTGCGCCGTCCATATAGACCTGTCCGCCGGCCTCGTGAACCGCTGCACAGATCTCGCGGATCGCCTCTTCGAATACGCCGTGCGTGCTCGGATAGGTGACCATGAGCGCACCGAGCGTGCCCGCATGCTCGGCAATCTTCGCGCGAAGGTCGGCCACATCAACGTTCCCCTGCTCGTCACAGCGCACGACCACCACCTGGAAGCCGGCCATGACCGCACTCGCGGGGTTCGTCCCGTGCGCCGAGCTCGGGATCAAGCAGACGGTGCGCTGGCGCTCGCCGCGCGAGAGGTGCCAGCGGCGAATTGCGAGGAGGCCCGCGTACTCGCCTTGCGAGCCGGCATTCGGCTGCAGGCTCACTGCGGCAAAGCCGGTGATCTCGGCGAGCCAGCGCTCAAGATCGCCCGTGAGTTGTGCGTAGCCCGGGAGGCGCGTTGCGTCGGAGTACGGATGCACGTGCGCAAATCCTGGCAGGCCGATCGCCATCATCTGCGTTGTTGCATTGAGCTTCATCGTGCAGCTGCCGAGCGGAATCATCGAGCGCGTCAGGCTCACATCTTTATCGGCGAGGCGGAAGATGTAGCGAAGCATCTCGGTCTCCGATCGGTGGAGCGTAAAGACTGGGTGCGTGAGGATCGCATCGCTGCGGCGGAGTTCGCTTGGCAGTGAGCTGCTTGTGGCCGGCGCGTCGTTGCCGAGCAGCGCAACGAGTGCAGCGACATCACTTGGTGTCGTTGTCTCATCACATGCAATCCCAACACCGGTTGCGTCGAGGCGACGCAGTTCATACCCAGCACTGGCAGCGGCAGCGAGCAGCGCGTCGGCTCGCGCAGCGGTGCCGAGTTCGAGTGCGATCGTGTCGAAGAACTGTTCGTGGCGAAGTGCAAGGCCCGCTGCAGCTGCACTTGCGGCGATTCGTGCAGCGTGCGCATGCACGCGCTCAGCCATCGCACGGAGGCCGTCGGGGCCGTGCCATGCAACGTACATGCTGGCGATCACTGCGAGCAGCACCTGTGCGGTGCAGATGTTCGAGGTGGCCTTCTCGCGGCGAATGTGTTGCTCGCGCGTCTGGAGCGTGAGGCGGTAGGCGGGTGCGCCATCGGCGTCGACCGAGACGCCAACGAGGCGTCCTGGGAGTGCGCGCTTGAACGCGTCACGCGTGGCCATGAATGCTGCGTGTGGGCCGCCGTATCCCATGGGCACACCGAAGCGCTGGCTGCTGCCAATCACCACATCGGCACCCTGCGCGCCCGGACTTTCGAGCAGTACCGCGGCGAGCGGGTCGGTGGCGACGATCACGAGGATCCCTGCCGCATGCGCTGCAGCAACATCGGCGCGAATCGAGCGAACTGCACCCGAGCTTCCCGGGTTGGAGAGGAGGAGCGCGTAGGGGCGCTCCCCATCGCGCGGTGCGCGAGCACGGGCGAGGAGTGCGGCTGGCGCATCAACCACCACGGCGATGCCGAGTGGCTCGGCACGTGTGCGCAACACATCGATCGTTTGTGGGTGGGTATCGTGATCGACAAGCACAAGGTTCCCGTCTGCAACGCTGCCAACGGCGTGGCAGAGTGCGACCGCCTCTGCAGCTGCGGTCCCCTCGTCGAGGAGTGATGCGTTGGCGATCTCCATTCCGGTGAGATCGCAGATCGCCGTCTGGAAGTTGATGAGCGCCTCAAGTCGGCCCTGGGCAATCTCGGGTTGATACGGTGTGTAGGCGGTGTACCAGGCTGGATTCTCAAGAATATTGCGCGCGATCACTGGTGGCGTGATCGTGTCGTGATACCCCTGGCCGATCATCGAGCGCAGTGGGCGATTGCTCCCTGCCATCTCGCGGAGTCGATCGAGCGCATCGATCTCACTCAACGCAGGTGGCACATTCAACGCGTCGCGGCGAACGATGCTGGCGGGAACGGTTGCAGTGATGAGTGCTTCGAGGCTTGGCTGACCAACCACGGCGAGCATTGCGGCAACGTCGGCCGCATCTGGACCAATGTGTCGATCAACGAATCCGGACATGACAGCACCTCCACGGTGCCCCGCTGTCTTGCTGCCTGAGAGCATCCCCGCGACGCGTCTGCGTCGCGAGTTCCTCCGTCGGCGCGCCGTGCGACTTCGCGTTCGGCGCTCTCCAGCGTCCCCATCCCCGCGCGGTCCATCTGCCTGAGAGGTTCCGGACCGTTGCTCCGTCGGCGCCGCATCTGCCGCCAGCATCTCTGCTGAATGCGCTGCGATCTCTTCCGCGCGATTCTCTTGAGGGTTCCGCCGTCATCCTACTCCTCGCGTTGCCACGACGGAGCCGGTTAGCGCTCGGTGATGGGGACCTCGCGTGGGGCCCCGGCGGGCGACCCGTCGATCGACCCATCGGGGAGCTGCCAGGCACGAATCTCGTGCCCCCCCTCGGGCGTGCGGCCAACGATGAGGTGGAGGGCATCGGGGTGGTGCGCCCCTGCGCGATCACTTATGGAGGGGATCGAGGGACCTTCTGGATGTGCATGCACGATCGCCCAGATCGCCTCGCCCGCCTCGTCGGCGGCGCTGCTCACGCGCAACAGTTCGGTTGGATCCATCTCGAAGCGATCGACACCTTGCGCCACATTCTGCAGCGGGATATAGCGCAGCGGAACACCACCAGTGTGCGGAGGCGCCGATCCGATAACGAGGCCGCATGATTCGCGCGGCGCTTCGTGATCGGCATGCTCGATCATCTCGCGCAGCAGCTGCGAAGGAATCTCGCTCACTGCACCGTTGAACAGTCGGCGCACGTTGGATCGCGCTGCAAGCGCATCTCATCGAACCGTGCATCAAGCGCATCCCAAAGCATGATCCGTCCGACGAGTGGCGCGCCGATGCCGAGCAGGAGCTTGATCGCCTCGGTCGCCTGCAGCGCACCAAACACGCCAGGGACGCTGCCCAGCACGCCGGCGACATCACACGCGGGTGCGGCCTCGGCGCTCGGCTCGGTTGCATGCATGCAGCGGTAGCAGGGGCCGGATCCCGGAGTGAACACGGTGAGGCGCGCCTCGTATCGATAGACGCTCGCGTGCACGACGGGGATCCGCGCGGCAAGCGCGGCGCGATTCAGCGCATAGCGCGCATCAAACGTATCGGTGCAATCGAGGATAACCTCCATCCCGTTCATGAGTACGGCCGCGTTGTCGGCAGTGAGTCGCTCGTTGATTGCCTCAACCTGGATGTCGGGATTCAATGCACGGAGCTGATTGGCGGCAGAGGCGACCTTTGCAGTACCAACGCCAGAGGTCGTATGGATCACCTGGCGCTGCAGGTTGGAGATGTCGACGGTGTCGAAGTCGACCAGGCGCAGGGTGCCAACGCCTGCCGCTGCGAGATAGAGCGCCGCCGGTGAGCCGAGTCCGCCAGCGCCAAGGATCAGCACGCGCGCGCGCAAGAGACGCGCCTGCCCCTCTGCGCCAAAGCCGGGGAGTGCAAGGTGCCGCGCATAGCGCGCGTGCTGTGCATCGGTACGTGCCGTTGGTGCGAGCGGGAGGCCCGCCTCTTCCCACGCGACGATCCCGCCTGCCAGCGACTGCACGTTCGTATAGCCGAGTGCACCGAGTGCAACGGCTGCGCGTGCCGAACGCACCCCGTGCGCGCAGTAGACGACGAGTGGTGTTTCGGGGTTCGGCACGAGGCCGTGAATCATCGTGGCAACGCTGTCCACTGGCGCGTGGAGTGCACCGGCAAGATGACCTGCATCCCACTCGTACTGCTCGCGCACATCGACGAGTGTCGGTGGCGTTGCGCTGTGAAGCAGGCTGTCTGCTCCACCTGCATCAATCTCACGGGGTGTGGCGTGGCCGAACTCGCCCGCCTGCTGCGTCACCGGCTGCGCCACCGTTCGATCGCCTTCTGCGTTGTCTCGAGTCCGAGCAGGGCACAGTGCACGCGCGAGGGTCCAACCTCGACACCGAGCAGCTCCATCACATACGGCGTGCCGAGGGCGAGGATCTCGTCGGCAGATTTTCCGCGCAACTCATCGGTGAGGAGCGAGGCGGATGCCTGCGAGATTGCGCAGCCGCGCCCACTAAAGGCAACGTCGGTGATGGTGCCCGCTGCGTCGAGGACGAGCTGCATCGTGATCACGTCGCCACAGCTTGGGTTGCGACCGTCGAGGCTGACGCTCGGCTCGGCCAACACGCCGTGATTATGCGGGGTTCGGTGATGCTCGAGGATCTGCTCGCGATAGAGATCGTCCATGCCGCCCATCTGCCCTCCTAGCGCGAGAAGATCGCGCGCGCGTCGCGAAGCCCTTCGAAGAGTGCGTCGAGATCATCGTCGTCGGTATACGGAGCAACGCTCACGCGCGCCGTCGCCGAAAGCTCGAGCTGCTCATGCAACGGCATGGCGCAGTGGTGGCCGGCGCGAATCGCCACGCCGCGGCGATCCAAGATCGTCGCCAGGTCGTGGGCGTGCACGAGGTCGCTCGAGAAGCTTACGAGGCCGGCGCGCCCCTCTGCATGCGGTGTGCCGAGGATCCGCACGTCGGGGAGCGCATCGGGGAGTTCGCGCAGCACCCGTGCCAGCAGTCGCGTTTCGTGCTCATGAATGGCGGCGCGACCGAGCTCGTCGAGGAAGTCACAGGCGGCGGCGAGGGCGACCGTACCCGAGGCGTCGGGGGTACCAGCCTCAAACCGCTGCGTCCCTTCGGCGAAGGTTGCATCACGGAGGCGCACCTCACGAATCATGTCGCCGCCCGTCTCGATCGGCGCCATCTCGGCGAGGAGATCGGCGCGCGCCCAGAGGCCGCCACCCGAGAAGAGGCCGCCCATCTTGTGTGCGCTAAACGCATAAAAGTCGGCGCCGAGCTCGGGGATCGAAACCGGCATGTTCGATACTGCCTGGCAACCATCAACCGAGAGGAGTGCGCCAACGGCATGCACGTGCGATGCAATCTCGGCGAGCGGCGCAATGGAGCCGAGCACGTTGGAGACATGCGCGAGTGCGACGACCTTCGGTCGAAGCTTCAGGAGTGAGTCGAGACGATCCCAGAGGATCTCACCGGTGCGATCGTCGACAGGGATAAACTCGATGTCGGCATCTGCCTCACGTGCAACCTGCTGCCAGGGAATCAGGTTGGCGTGATGCTCTGCCTCCGTTACAACAATCAGGTCGCCGCGATGGATGTTCGCGCGGCCCCATGATCGCGCGACAAGATTCAGTGCCTCCGTTGCGCTGCCGAGCATGATGAGCTCTGTTGCTGGAACGTTGAGAAAGCGCGCCACCCGTGCACGTGCGCCCTCGTATGCATCGGTTGCGGCGGTGCCGAGCGCATACGCACCGCGATGCGGATTCGCATTTGCCGTAAAGAGGAAGTTACTCACGGCATCGACAACCTGCTTCGGTCGCTGCGCAGTTGCCGCCGAGTCGAGGTAGTGCAGCGGGTTTCCACCCGGTCGCGTGGCAAGAATTGGATAGGCGGCGCGCACCTTGCGCGGATCGAGGCTCCCGTCGGCGCGGTGCCAGGCGCTCATGCGCCCTCGCTACTCTCCGCGCGCTGGCGCCAACGGTGGCGCCGCGGCCTCATCGGATGTTGGCGTGATGCCGTTCTCGGCGAGGATCGGCGCGTAGCCTTCGCTCTCCAAGCGATGCGCGAGGTCTGGTCCGCCCGAAGTCACGATGCGCCCGCGCGCCAACACGTGCACAAACTGCGGCTTCAGATAGTCGAGCAGGCGCTGGTAGTGCGTGATGACGAGCACGCCGAGCTCTGGCGAGAGCATCGTGTTCACCCCTTCGGCAACGATGCGCAACGCGTCGATGTCGAGTCCGGAGTCGGTCTCGTCGAGGATCGCCATCTCTGGCTTGAGCAGCGCCATCTGGAGCATTTCGAGTCGCTTCTTCTCGCCGCCGCTGAATCCATCGTTGACGTAGCGCGACATGAAGCTCTCGTCGACCTTCAACTGCGTGAGCTTCTCTTTCACGAGCTTGCGGAACTCGCCCATCGTCATGCCGCCCTTCACCGGGTCAGACGGATCAAACTCTGGATCGCGCACAAGACCGGAGCGGCGCGCGTTCATCGCCGTGCGCAAGAAACTTGCAACAGAGAGTCCAGGAATTGCAGTGGGGTACTGGAAGGCGAGGAAGAGTCCGAGTCGCGCGCGCTGGTCGGCGCTGTAGTCGAGCAGGTTCTCGCCCTTCCATGAGACGCTGCCAGAGACGATCGTGTAGCTCGGATGCCCCATCAACGCGTAGCTGAGCGTTGTCTTACCAGAGCCGTTCGGCCCCATGATCGCGTGCACCTCGCCCGGCTTCACCGTGAGGTTGATGCCGTTGAGGATGTGCTTCGACGGATCCGCCGCCGGCGCGACGACAAGATCCTTGATGACGAGGTGGCTTGCGGCAGTACTCATCGGTCTATCTTCGCTCATTATTTCTGGTGGCGCTGTACGTTGATCGGCGCGTTCGGCACGGCGAGATCGGCGAGCGTGAATGAGTCGAGCGCCTCGGTTACCGAGTCGCGCACGCGGCTCCAGAGGGGGACGACCGAGCAGGTTCCAGAACGCTTGCAGGCGCTCCCCTCCTCGGCGAGGCATGCCATTGGCACGATCGGCCCCTCGAGGGCACGCAACACTGCGCCCATGCGCACCTCGTTTGCTGGTCGTGCAAGTCGATAGCCACCATGTGCACCGCGCTGGCTATCGATGATCCCCGCGTCGCGCAGGCCACCAATGATCTGCTCGAGGTAGGCGCGTGGCAGGTCTTCGGCTTCGGCGATGTCGGTAAGGGAGACTGGCTCGCCTTTATCCATACGGGCAAGGGCGACCATGAATCGAACGCCGTACTCGCCACGGGTGCTGAACGCGACGGCGCCTGTCCCATGGAGACCGCGGGGGGCCTGCTCTTCGTGCTCGTTCAAGGCGACTCCTTGGTAAACCTGACAAAGCCTGTCAGAGATGAGCGTACCCTATCCCTATGAGTGATCCGCATGCACACCTCACTACCGTGATCGCGGCGCTGCCGCGCGGGTACTCAGTGCGCCATGCCGACCCTGCGCGCGACCTTGAAGCCCTCGCCGAGCTCGTCAATGCCGTCGCAGAGGATGTCGGCGAGCCGATTCGGTATAGCGCCGACGATATGCGCGAGAACCTCAACGCGGTTGAGCCGGCGAACGACACCATCGTTGTCAGCGATGCTGCCGGCAGCATTGTTGCGTGGGGGAGCGCCTATCGCGTCACCGATGACCCTTCCAAGCCACGTGTCTTCCTCATGGGTGCAGTGCACCCACAGCAGCGCGCGCAGGGGATCGGTCGCGCACTATTCACGTGGACGCATGCGCGCGCAGAAGAGATCCTCGCCGCGTATCACAATGGCACGATTCAGGCGCATTGCACCGATACTGATGAACGCACGCAGCACCTCTACGCAAGATTCGGGATGCGTCCGATTCGCTGGTACACCTCGATGCAGCTGCACTTTTCTCGCCGACCGACCTCGCGCGATCTTGCAACCACCACGATTCCTGCGGGGTACCACGCTCGTGCGTTTCATGAGGTTGACGCGGAGGTGCTGCGCCGCCTCCGTAACGACTGCTTTAGCGATCATTGGGGTGCATCAGAGATGGGCGGCGAAGCATGGGCACAGCTCCTTGGCTCGAGCGGCTTCCGCCCGAACGACTCGGAGATCCTGGTTACAGACGAGGGGACGCCCGTTGCGTATCAATTGACGTTCGAATACCCGCAAGACAGCGCAACCATTGGCCACACGCAGTGGGTCGGCAACCTTGGCGTGCAGCGTCAACATCGCGGGCGGGGGCTCGCCACCCTTCTCATTGAGCGGCACTTGATTCGCGCTCGCGCACGCGACTACGAAGGGTCGATGATCGACGTTGACGCAGACTCTCTTACCGGGGCGAACAAACTCTACGAGCGCATCGGCTACGCGCGCCGCTTCGGCGAGGTTCGCTACATCCTGGGAGATGCGTCCTTCTCGTAATTAGTGGTGCTTGCGAGGATGCGCGAGATCACCTTGCCGGCGCTCTGCGCAGCATCAATGGCGTTGCCGTTCTCACGAAAGAGACGGTGCGTTTTACTCGCGAACGGGCGTCTGTGAGACAGACCGTGAGGCGGCCGCTTCGAGCGTCTCTGCCTGGCGTGCAAGGAGCCAGAGGAGATCGGCGAGGCGATTCATGTAGGCGAGGAGGTGCTCACCCGGGAGGAGCCCCTCGCGGCCAAGGGTGACGCAGTAGCGTTCGGCACGGCGAATGATGGTTCGTGCGAGTTCGATTGCGGATGAGGCCTTGCTCGACCCAGGGATCACGAAGTCTTTCGGGAAGATGATGGCAGCCTCGGTAGCTGCGAGCAGGGTGTTGATGCGTGCAAGCATCTTCGGCGACACCTTGGTGCGCCCCTCTTCGAGACGATCCCACGCGTCGGGGTTCGTTGCGAGTTCGGCACCAACGACGAAGAGGTCGCGTTGGATTGAGAGCAGTGTCTCGTCGAGCGCGGCAATCCCTGCACCTGCGAGCCCGATCAGTTCGGCGCGCGCCATGCCGAGTGCGGCGGTCGCTTCGTCGACCGTGCCGTAGGCCTCGGTGCGCACATCATCTTTGGAGATGCGGTCGCCGCCGAAGAGAAGACCAGTTGTCCCCGCGTCGCCCTTGCCGGTGGCGACCTTGCTTGGTGGAAGCTTCAGTTCGTCGTTCACCAGGCGAGCCCGGCATCTTTCGGATCCCAACGCTCGGCCAAGAGTGTGACCTTCACCGGGTGCTCAAGCACCGACTCGGCCGCCTCTTTCACCTGCGCCAGCATTGATCCTGCGTACGGGCAGAACGGCGTGGTGAGAATCATCTTGACCTCTGACTCTGTCTCACCAACGAGCACCTGGCGGATGAGTGCAAGCTCGACAACATTCATCCCGATCTCTGGATCAACGACGGAGCGCAGCGCATCGAGGATTGCGAGCTCTGTCGCGCGCTTCTGCACGTCCTGCGGCGTCGTGGCGAGCGTCTCTTCGGTCATGCCATTGCCGCTTCTGCGGGTGTCAGGCCTGGCCCGCGCAGCGCGCCACTCGCGTCGAAGAATTCTGCGTAGTGCTCGCGATGCTCTGTTGCGTACTCGTATGCGCGTGCGATCCCCACAATGCGCAGCTCGGGCATCTCGCTCAGCAGTTGCGCGGCGGTGTAGCCACTCGCGCGCAACTCGAGGAGGCGCTGCACGGTAAGCCGCGTGCCGTAGAGGAAGGGTTCACCGTTCATCACGAGTGGATCAACTGTGACCCATTTAATCGTCATCGCTATGCCCCCTTGTAGATCGCTTTGAGGATGGCGTTGCGCTTGCGCGTGTCGCCGCCAAGTCGCCGGTGCCACTTCAAGACCTTGATGCCTTCGATCAACGTTGCGTCGGCAAGTGCTGCCGCGTCGGGGGCGACCACCGCCGCAACTGCAACGCGAAGCCCCTCATAGAGATCGGTCACGTCGTCCATCGAGATGCGTCGACGGCGCCAGGTTGGCGTGGCATGCTCGGTGAAGGTGCGGAGTGGCGTTGATCGACCAACCTCGAGGCTCTCGGCGAGCTTCTGCAGCACAACCTCTCCGTCGCGGAGAAGGGCGCGCAAGCCGAGGTCGCCGAGCCGCTCGCGCAGTTCGGGATTACGCTCGACGGCCACGGTGAGTGCGACGCCGGCGATCCGCTCCCAGTCGGCAACGAGCGGTGTCGCCGCAGCAGGAAAACCAGCCGTTCGGCTGAGTGGACGGGCGCCGTGCAGGGGGTGGCTCATACCTCTGAGCGTAGCATCAGTATCCAGATTTGAGCGCGAGGATTCGATCGTACGAGGCACGCAAGCGGAGCGTTGAGAGGTGCCCTGCACGCGCTTCAGCACAGAGCAGCGTGAAGGCCTTTTCCGAACGGAACTCGGGGCTCGTGAGGAGGATAAGGTCCACCCCCGCCTGCGCTGCGCGGAGTGCGAGCGACCGCGCTGTTACGCCGCGCGAGTGTGCTGTGCCGTCGAGTGAGTCGGTGATCGTGACGCCGGTGAAGCCGAGTGTGCCGCGCAAGAGCGTGGTGGCAATCGCATACGACCATCCCGCCGCGTTGTTTTCGTCGTACGCGGTGTAGGTCACGTTCGAGAGCATCACCAGGTCGACGCCAGCATCGATCGCTGGGGTAAACGCAGCAAGATCGCTTGCAAGCGCGGCGCGCGATGCGGTCACCGTGCCTGGAACCCAGTCGGTGTTTTCCGCGACGCGGCCGATCCCTGGAAAGTGCTTGATCGTTGCACTCACGCCTGCAGATTCTTGACCGAGTGCAAAGGCGGTGGCCAGTTGCGCGGTCCGAGCACTGGTGCGGGAGAAGGTGCGTCCCGCGTCATACATGAATCCGCTCGGTGCACTTGGCGTGTCTGCAACCGGTGCGAGATTGAGGTTCACCCCCGCCGCGGCAAGCGCGGTGCCGGTGGCATGCCCGACACGGCGAACCGCCGCAACGCTCAGCCTCGCGCCCATGACTGCAGCAGAGTTCACCGGTTCGGCCCAGGGCAAGCGACGAATCCCACCCCCCTCTTGGTCGACGGCGATAAAGAGCGGCGGGCGCCCTGCGTTACTGGCGATCGCCTGGAGGTCGCGTGTGAGCTGCGTGAGCCCCTGCACGCCGTGAAAGTTCCAGCCGAAGAGGATCACGCCGCCAATCTCGCCGCGCTGGATACGCCCAGTGAGTGCGGCCGTCGGCGTGCGCCCATCCATGCGCACGATCAGCTTCTGGCCGACCATCTCCTCGATCGTCGGCGTGCTCACCGCGTGCACGACCTCTGGGCCGGGAGCGAGGACGGCGAGCAGGACGAGGCTCAGCCCAACCGCAACAAGACGCGCGCGCGCCCTCACCAGAGATCGGTCCGGTCGCTCTTCTGTGGCTCGCGTGTGCGATTCAACGCGTGATCCTCATGCTCAGCCGCTGCGGCGCGTGCGGCATCGATCGCCGCCTGCAAGACACTCGCGCCGCCAGCAAGCCCGTGCGGCGCCTCATGTAAATGATCGGGGAGGCCGGCCTTCTCGTCGCGCGCACGGCCCTGGGTCTCGCCAAGGAACGGCATGCCGAGTCGCTCAACCGCATCGAGTGAGGCGCACAAGACGGCGCCCTTTGCCGCAACGACGGCGCGAATCTCTTCGCCCTCTTCGGCATCGCTCAACTGACGGCCACGGAGTGGCTGCGCGATGCGGCCAACGTCGAGCCATGCCTGGTGGTAGCGATCCATCTGCCCCCATGCGGCAGAGAGGAGTGCGTCGCTTGCGGCGAGCCAGGTGTTGAGCGCCGCGCGTGATGGCGCACGCGTGATGCGCTCACCCTCGTCGATGAGCGTCTGCGTCTGGTGGATGAGATCCTCGCGCTTCATGCGCGCCTAGCGGTCGCCTGCGGCGCGATCACTCTTGGCAAATGCGGCGAGTTCGCGCTTGCACTCTTCTGTCGCCTTGACAACCTGGCGCTCGAGCCAACCGCTCATGCGCGAAGAATCTTCAAGGGTGACGACGGGGCCCTGGTCGCTATCTTCGACAATGAAGCCGGTGGTGGTGCGGAAGTCGCTGAACCAGTTCGCCTGCAGCTGCAACAGCTCGTCGATTACGACGCGGCGCTCGAAGAGCCAGTCGAGATGCGCCGCGTTGAGCGCATCGGCGATATCGGCGAGGCGCTCACGCAGGCCGCGCTTCCGCGCAAGCATGAGCGCGACAACGCGCACTGCGGTAAACGGTGAGCGCGCTTCGGCAATGACCGGCGGCCATGGGAGCGGGAGTGTTGCCTCATCGTGCTTGCTCATGCGGTGCAGTATCGCACCGCTCGAACGGGAAAGAGTTAGAGCAGCTCCCCGTGCGCTGAGGCGCTCGGCTCGCCCTCTTTCGGACGCTCTTCGGTTCCTGCTGGCAACACCTTGAGCTCTGCGCCAACGCTCCCCTCGACCGCGCCGCCGATGCCGAGCGGCTGCCACTTCGACGGGTCTTGCAGGCGGTGCGCCTGGGTGTTGCCGCGGTTGTGCATCTCGGCATGGCCCTTCGGCTCGATCCACATCTCGTGACCGGCGAGCAGACCGAAGACGCCCTCTTGCCCGGGCTCTGGTCGCGCGGCGCGACAGTCGACGCACTTTGTGGCGTCGTGTCGCGTGTAGTGCTCGGGCTCTTCGTACGTGCTGATGTAGCCCTCGTAGTTGCGCAGCACCACCTTATGGTCGCTATACGAGATGAGGTAGTTCGGCATCACGGGAATCTTGCCGCCACCACCCGGTGAGTCGATGACGTAGGTTGGCACCGCATAGCCGCTGGTGTGGCCACGCAGACCTTCAATAATCTCCAGCCCCTTACCAACTGGGGTGCGGAAGTGGCCCGATCCTTCGACGAGGTCGCACTGGTAGATGTAGTACGGGCGGATGCGGTTCTCGACGAGCTTGTGCACCAGCTTGCGCATGATGTGCACGCAGTCGTTGACGCCCGCAAGCAACACCGACTGGTTGCCGACCGGAATGCCTGCGCGTGTGAGCTTATCGACGGCGCGCGAAACCTCTGGCGTGATCTCCTGCGCGTGATTGAAGTGCAGGTTCATCCAGAGTGGGTGGTACTTCGCGAGCATCTCGCAGAGTTCATCGTCGATGCGCTGCGGCATGAAGACCGGCACGCGTGAACCAATGCGAATGATCTCGATATGCGGAATGTCGCGCAGGCCGCGCAAGATTTTCTCGAGCAGCTTTGGCGCAAGGGTGAGTCCGTCGCCGCCGCTGATCAACACGTCGCGCACCTGTGGCGTGCGGCGCAGGTAGTCGAGCTGTGCTTCGTGATCCTTGCTATTGAAGTTCTGCGTTGGATCACCAACGATGCGTGAGCGTGTGCAGTAGCGGCAGTACGATGCGCACTGCGTGGTGACGAGCATCAAGACGCGATCGGGATAGCGGTGCACGAGGCCTGGCACTGGTGAGTGGCGATCCTCGCCAAGCGAGTCTTCCATCATCGCGGTGAACGCCTGCTGCTCTGAGCCTACCGGAATCACCTGACGACGAATCGGATCGTTCGGGTCCTTCGGGTCGATCAGGCTAATGAAGTACGGCGTGATGTCGACGCGGAACTTTCCTTCGGCCGAGAGGCCTTCGCGCTCATCATCGGTGAGCTCGAGGATCTCGCCGATCTCTTCGAGCGAGTTGACGCGGTTGCTGAGCTGCCAGCGCCAGTCGTCCCACTGCTCGTTCGGCACGTCGGCCCACTTCGGCGCGCGTCGGCTGCAGAGTGGCAAACCATCAGGGCCGAGCGCCTTGGCTGGATCACGCGGATTTACCCAGGCGGCATCGGCGGCAGCTGCCGCGGCGGCGTTGCTCTTCAGAATCTCTGTTGCGTCCATGCCGTGCCTCCTACTCCCAGGCGGGTGCCCCATGGGGGCTGGATAGGGAGTATGCACGGTGCATAGGGCTCTGGGTAGCCCCGGCGCGTTAGGCGGTGAGCCGACCTCGCGTGCGCGTGCGTGCCGACCCGCCCTCGTCAAGGTTTAGCGGG
>CAIPEX010000016.1 GCA_903864185.1 uncultured Chloroflexota bacterium
CGAAGACGGGGCACCAGACGATGGCCCTGCGCTGCCCCATGCGACGGCCGGCGCAACGGCCGTTGGCGTGCGCGCGGTGATGGCCGCATGGAACATCGAGCTAGCTGAGGGGTCGGAAGATCGACAACGCACTGCAGCGCAGAAGATCGCGTCAGCAATTCGCGGGAGTGCGTCAGGTGGCGTTACTGGGCTGCAAGCGCTCGGATTCTTTTTGCGCTCGCGTGGCCGCGCCCAGGTTTCGATGAACCTTCACGATGCAGCAGCGGCGGCTGCGCGGGGCGACACACTCGCGGCAATCCGTATGCGTATCGCTGCGCTTGCAGTGCAGCATGGAACGAGCATCGGAGCGACAGAGATCGTGGGGCTTCTCCCTGAGGCGGTGCTCTGTGCAGGCGGAAACCCAGAAGAGCTCGAGATCAGCGGCGGCTGGGAGCGTGCATCACTTGAGCGGCGAGTAGCAGCCGCTCGCTAACCAGCGATCCCGATAAGGGCAAGCAGGCTCACGGCAAGAAGTGCCGGCATAAGGCAGCCGCACCCACCGCCACTCCCTTTCTTCGCGTTACCGCGCGGCGATGGCTCGCCACGGCCGCCGTCGGTGAGTACGTTCAACATGATTAACTCTTCGACAATACTTCCGTTGTCATTCAGGTCTAATGGGCCGCCATCTCCGCCGCCATCATCACCGCCACCAAAATCTCCGTCGAATGCATCACTTGTCATGGTCACCTCCGCTACCGAATGGATTTGCCGGGGAGTTATACCAAAGCATCGCGCGGAGCTTGCTCTGGTTCTCCTTTGATTCTTTGCAGCGCTCCGAGCAGGCAACACCTCGCGGGGGGAGCGGATCGAGGAAGGTTTCAATCGTGTAGGTTGGCGCGCCTGGCGCAATCTCTTGCCCACACGCAATGCATCGCTCGTTGCTCATGCTGCTATGGCACCACACCCCCGTGCCAACTCTATGGCGCGTTTCGCCTGGCGCGTCGACTACCCGCCGAAGCCCTCAGCGCGCGGCTCAAGCACCACGGTGGTCGTCTCTTCGGGGAGTGCGGAGATCGTCACCACGAGCTTCTGCTGCGGTGCCGGTGGCGTGGTCAGCCCCTCCTCTTTACAGAAGGCCTTGACGGCAGCCGTTGCCTTTGACGGCTCATCGATGACTGGCATCGGAATAACAATCTTCGGGGCTAGTTGGCTGATGAGCGCCGCCGCCGCATTCACCGAGAGTCCGCCACCGACGGGAACGAAGACCACATCAATGCCAGGCAGCTCTTTGACCTGCTCGTTGCCGAGGCCCTCAGCGTGGTCGCCAAGGTGCACGACGTGCACCCCGTCGATCTCGGCATAAAACGCAGTGTTGTAGCGCGCGGCTGCGCCGCGATGTGCATCGCGGTAGCTGCGCACACCAGTCATCAGGATGGATTTCACCTCGTACTCGCCTGGCCCCTCAAGGACGACGGCGTTATCGAGGCTCGTGGCGATCGGCGTGCGCTGGTCGCGCGGCGCAAGGCGGCCCTTGACCCTCGCGAGCGGCGCATCGTCGGGGTGGCTCAACGTGACGATGTCGGCGGTGATGCCGCGCCCGGTTGGTCCAACGATGGAGGTGTAGGGGTCGTAGGCGATCGTCGCCTCGCGCCCTCGAATCCGGATGCAGGTTCGCCCGTAGTAGGTGATCTCCATGGGGCTATTCTCCCACGCGCTCGCGGGTGGCGCCGTATCCCGGTGGCGGTGATGGAGAGATCGGGTGGAGCCAATGCCCTCGGCCCCACCCGATCGGAGGTTCGGATCAGGGGAGGGAGGTCCGCGGATCCGAGAACTATCATCTCGCCCGCAGGTGAACCCTCAGGAGGGGGGTCGGTAAAGAGTTCGCAACCTACATTTCGTCTGGTGCAGAGATCCCCAAGAGTCGCAGGGCGGCCGCGAGGCTTGCCGCGGCAGCCGCGACGAGGCGGAGGCGTTGCGCAGAGCGCTCGGGGGCGCTCGGGTCGACCACCTTCGCATCGCGATAGAAGGCGGAGAAGGCGCTCGCAAGCTCGCTCGCGTAGGTCGTCACCCCCTGTGTCTCGTGATGCGCCGCCGCGTCCTCAACCACCTCAGGGAGGCGAACGATGATCCGCGCAAGTTGCGCCTCTGGCGATGCTGGATCATCGAGCGCTCCTGCGAGCGTTGCGCTTGGTGCGAGCGACTCGGCCGCCGCCTTGCGCAAGATCGATTGCATGCGCGCATGTGCATATTGGGCGTAATAGACAGGGTTCTCGCTATTGCGCGCGGTTGCCGCAACGATGTCGAAGTCGACCGCTGTCGTTGCGCTTCGCGAAGCAAAATACCATCGCGCCGAGTCAACACCAATCTCTTCGAGCAGCTCGTCAAGCGTGACAAATGTTCCAGCACGTTTCGACATGCTCATCTCAACCCCATCACGTACGAAACGCACCCAGGCGACGAGGAGCATCTCTACCGACTCTTTGGAATATCCGAGCGCCTCAGCGGCGTTGCGCACGCGTGCGACCGTACCGTGATGGTCGGCCCCCCACACGTAAACAAGATGGTCAAACCCACGACTGAACTTTTCAACAACATAGCCAATGTCTGACGCAAAGTAGGTGTAGCCGCCATTGGACTTTCGGATCACGCGATCCTTATCGTCGCCAAACGCTGTGCTGCGGAACCAGAGGGCGCCCTCGCTCTCATCGAGCCAGCCACCCTCATGGAGTGCTGCGATCGCGCGATCCACATACCCCTCTGTGTACAAGGATCCTTCTGATCGCCAGACATCGAAGTCAACGCCGAGATTACGCAGCGATGCCTCGATGCCGCTGCGAACATGCTCCGATGCCCATCGCCCAATGACTGCAATCTCGTCGCGCGCAGGGTCGCTCTCGCCGGCCGAGCGAGCAGTTGCCGCTCGCTCCGCAACATCCTGCGGAATCTCCGCTGCAAGTTCTGCGACATAGTCACCCTTGTAGCCGTCGTCTGCAACCACCTGTTTGTCACGCAGTGCAATGACACTCTCGCCAAGCCTGCGCACCTGCTCGCCAAAATCGTTGAAGTAGTACTCACGCGTGACCTCTTGTCCTGCAGCCTCAAGGACACGAGCGAGAAGGTCGCCGACAAATGCACCGCGTGCGTTGCCGACGGTCAGTGGCCCGGTGGGGTTTGCAGAGACAAACTCTACGTTGACGCGTAGTGCAGTTTGTTGTTCAGCAAGATGGCCCCATGCAGTAGGTTGTGCAACCAGCGCATCAAGGAGATCTGCAAGCTGTCCGGCTCGCAGGTGGAGATTGAGGAAGCCTGGTCCTGCGACATCTGCGGCGGCAATGGGGCCGAGTGATCCTGCCGCGCCGTGCATGCGCTCGCCCGCCTCAGCGGTTAACTCGGCGGCGATCGCAGCTGCAATTTCCGCTGGCGCGCGCTTCAGCACCTTGCTCGACTTCATTGCGATGTTGGATGCGTAGTCACCATGCGCACGATTTGCTGGGATCTCGATCTCGATGCCGGCGATCAGCGCACCAAGGGCGGCCGCATCTGCAGGGGCGGGAAGCCGCCCATCGGCAATGGCGCGCCGCAGGGCACGCCCAACGGCCTCACGGACGACATGGCGCAGCGGGGTGCCAAGGAGCGGGTCGCGAGCGAGGCTGGCAGCACGAACATTCTTCATGGGAGGATCGTAGCCGTGAACTCTGGCACGATGTCGCTATGACGGTAGACCAGGCACCAGGCGGGCCCGAGATCGGCAGCGTGAGCCGCGCGCAACTGGCGCGCGTCGCGTTCCTCCTGATCGCGACCTTCCTTGCTGGGGCGCTCCTCCTCCGAGCCCAGGCGGATCGGATCCGGCCGCTCGACATCCCACTTCCTGCTGGCTGGTCGGCAGTATCCGCGGACAGCGTCCTTGCCGGCATCTCACCCCAGAGCGCGGTCCGCGCCGCGCGAACTGCCGAGGCACCGGTTGGCGCCGTCCCCTACGTGCGCTTGATTCGACTTTCGACAGCGGGCAGCGACGCTGCAGACCTCACCGGCGTCTACTGGCTCGTGGTGACCGATGATGTTCGACCATCGATGGAGATTCCTGCCGGTGATTCACTCAACATCATTCGCGCCTATGTGCTGGTCGACCAGCAGGGAGTTGTGCAGCTTGCCGTCGAACGCGGATTTGCTACGAGCGATCCAACGCTTCCTCCCGAATGATCTCGTCGCATCCGTGAGCCGCTAGAGGGAGAACGCCTCACCCTCGCGAATGACGCGGATCTCACCCGTGAATGTTGTTGCCGCATCTGCCTGTGCAGATGCTGGATCTGCTTCGGCACCGAGATGTGTAAGTAGCAGACGCACTGCACCTCCTGCACTCGCCGCGCGACCGGCCGCGGCGCCGCTCAAATGGCCAGCGTCGGGACTCCACACAGCGTCACCGAGCGTTGCTTCGCAGAGCAGCGTGTCGCCAGGATGGATCAGCGGCACGAGGTCCTCCCAATATGCGGCATCACCCGAGTAGACAAGACCTGGCGCATCCTCATGATCGCGTCGCGAGACGCGCATCGCAACAGAATCGCCCGCATGTCGCACCGCACGCGATTCGATT
Organism: uncultured Chloroflexota bacterium; assembly: GCA_903864185.1. Taxonomy (GTDB): domain Bacteria; phylum Chloroflexota; class Limnocylindria; order Limnocylindrales; family Limnocylindraceae; genus Limnocylindrus. The sequence continues at coordinate 4,571 of CAIPEX010000016.1, forward strand.
CGCATGGCGCCTACCTCGGTGATCGCTTCACCCCATTGCGTGAAGTTGAATGGCGGGTCAATCTCCGCGCCGTGCATCGCGACGTTCCACTGCGGGGTTACGTCTAAGAGCGCAGCGATGCGATCATCGAGTCCAGCTGGACCGAACAACTTGACCGAGTGGTGCACCGACCCATCGCGCATACCACTCCCGTGATAGAGCGCATGCCGGAGGGCGATCAGGTCGATCCAGTGATCGGGATGAAGATGCGAGACGCATACGGCATCAATCGTTGGAAGTAGCTCGCGGCCAAGCGTGCGCGCAAGCGGCACGTAGGCGCCGTGACCAAGGTCGAGAACGATAGAGCTTCCGCCCGCCTGCACGAGGTAGCTCGACGCACGAGCCCCCTCATGCGCACGATAGGCAGACGCAGTTCCAAGCGCCGTGAGGGCTAGTCCTTCTTGATCGGCCACTGTTCACCTGCGTCGCGCCAGCGTCGTGTCGCAAGTTCTTCGAAACCCGCCTCGCGCAAGAGGAGCCGAGCTCGGTCAAAATTCAGCGCGAACCACTCGGGCTGGTGCGAGTCGGAGCCGGTGACGATGAACTCGCCACCTAGTGCGCGATACCGGTGCACGGCTTGCGGCAGCGGGTAGGGGACGCCGGTGCGCTGTCGCCAGCCCGACGTGTTGATCTCCAGTGCGGTGCCTGTTTCAACGAGTGCCTTCAAGATCGGCTCATAGAGTTCGGGTGCCGACTCAAAGCTTGCCGTATCGATATATGGGTGGACGTACTTCCGCACGTAATCCATATGGCCCACGATGTCGAAGAGCCCGCTCTCTACGCCAGCGAGCACCTCGTCGAAATACGGCTTCGTATCGTGCGCGGTCGAGCCCTCCCACGTTGCAGCGAGTGATCGCTTGAATGGTGAGTCGGCACCCGGGTGGACACTCCCGATTGTCAGGTCGTAGTGATTATCACGGAGATGTTCACGAATCGCCTCTTCATACTGGCGCTCATACGAGATCTCTACGCCGAGCAAGATCTCAAGTTGATCGCCAAACGCTTCTCGCAACTTGTTTGTTGTATCAACGCGCACCTGATGTGGTGCCATCGTTGCGCCCAGCTCCCGTGGGTCAAAGTCGAGATGATCAGTAATGGCGATGCGCTTCATCCCGAGTGCAATGGCGAGCGCTGGGTACACCTCAAGGGGCACATCGGAGTCGGGCGAAAGAAGGGTGTGGAGATGCACGTCAAGATCCAGCTCAAGCTTCCCGTTGATTGCAAGGTCGGGGCGTCGATCGCGGTCTCCAATGCGACGGATCGGCGTAGTGCTCACGTTAGACCTCACTCAGCCATGCGCGTGCACGCGATCCGCTCAGGCCGCGCAACAGTGCAAGTGCAAGGATGATGAATGGGAGTCCTGGGAGCCAGTTGCCAAGCGTGAGCGCAACATAGGGACCTGCAGGGAAGAGGATTGTGGTGAGCGCCATTGCGAAGCCGCGCCCCGCCTGCTTGCGCTGCCAAACCATGGTGATGCTGAAGATTGCGAGGGCGATGAGCGCCATCCAGACAACTCCTTGCAGGGTGACCGGTGCCGCCGTTGCCTGTTCAATGATTGGCCCCAAGGTGAGACCAAGCCCCGCCAAAAGGAGGAGCGCGTAGGTCAGGAAGGCTGCAACGCTGATCGGCATAGTGTCAGGATGCCACGATGGTACCCCCGACGGGATTCGAACCCGTGATCTCCACCTTGAAAGGGTGGCGTCCTAGGCCTCTAGACGACAGGGGCGCACGCAGGTGAGCCTACCACCCACCCTCGTGGCGTCGATTGTGGGGTTACCCGGCGAGCTGAGCGAAGATAGTTGCCGCGGCGAATGCTGCTGCTGCGGCAATCACAAACCCACCAGCCATGAGGGCTGCAATCAGTGCCCGCCCGTCGCGAGCATTGCGGATCGCCCGCACCATGCTCCCCGTGAGCATCACGGCGGCGAAGACGCACGAGGCGCCAACCACCGTCGTGCCAACCGCAAGGCTGGCGATCTGGTCTGCGCTCCGAATCGTGGCGACCCAGGCGAGATAGCCGGTTGAGGCGAAGAGGGCGACGCCAACAGAGACGAGTGCGCCAAGCGAGGCGGTTCGGCGCAGGCGCTTCATTAAGAGTCGGAACATGCGCCTAGGGTACGACCTTGTGCTCAACGGTGCTTGGCGTGGCGCACCCCCTGCGTCGTCTCAGGTAGGATCGGAGCATGGAAATCATGGGCATCAAAATCCCGACAGTCCTAAAAGAGAACAGCGCGGCGGTGTGTGCGGGGTGTGCACGTGAGATCGACGGGACCCCATTCCGCATGAGCATTCTCGACACGATTGCCATCGAGGCTGCGCCATCATTTGGGCTTGCGTCACCGATCAATCCTGGCCCATTCCAGTTTTGCAGCGATCCCGCATGCCCGCCCGCGTGGGCCACAGCTCGCGGCTGGCCAGTCTGCCAGCAGTCTTCTGTGCGCGAGATCATGCGACCGATTGCACTTGGCGACAGCAGGCACGGGCTTTGCGACGGCATCCATCGCGATGCGCATGAATTTCTCCCGGCGTAAGCCGGCTCCGCGGTGACCATGCTCTTCCCAGCCCTCACGACTACCGCTGCACTCCTTTTCGCCGCCCTTCTCTTTGACCAATACAGGCAACGCCGTCATCCGTACCAACTTGCGTGGGCGCTTGGCGCTACCGCGTTTGCACTTGCAGCAGCTGCAGAAACACTCGCGTCGGCAGTGGGATGGAGTGAGCCGCTCTATCGACTCTGGTACATCAGTGGCGCTGTATGGACTGCGGGGTGGCTTGGCGCCGGAACGATCCTGTTACTCACGAAAACCCGCTTCGGGTATTGGTATGCGCTCTGCCTCGCCCTCGCTGGCCTCTTCACGATACTTGTCGCACGCCGGCTCGAAGATCCAAGTGCAGGGCCCACCGCGCTCCTCTACGCGCTTACTGCGTGGAGCGCCTCGGTCGCAGTTGGGTGGCTTACCTATCTCGGCGACCATCGCTGGTCGCGTGTTGCCGTTGGGTTCACCGCGCTACTCAGCGTGCTCGCACTCCCGCTCCTCGTGCTCGCCACGCTCCCAGCGCCAGGCTGGGCCGTGAACCCCACAACTGGCGCGCCAGTCGCGCTGCTCTTACCACCCGCACTCCGACTGCTGACGCCACTCCTCAATATCAGTGGCGCGCTCGCCCTGCTAACTGGTGCGCTCTTCTCGATCTACGTGTTCATGCCCAAACAGCGCGCCCTTCCGTATTCAAGCGACCCTGGGCAACGTGGTGATGAGCTTCTCTTCAACCTACTGATTGCACCCGTTGCCATCACCGTCAACTTTGTGCGCAGCATTCCGCTCGCACTTCAGGCATGGCGCGCTGGGACATTAAACCGCCGCGTTCCCGCAACGGCACTCATTGCACTTGGCGCCTTTGTACCGAGCTTGACTGACACACTGAATCGCACCGGCTCGACGGAGTTCTATCAACTCGGCAAACTTGCGGGATCGGTGCTGCTCCTCCTCGGATTCCTCGCCAGCGTTGACGTGATCGATGAGATTCGCCTCCCGCTGGTTGGTCGCCCCCTTCGCCGCGCTCTCCACTTACTGCGACATACGAGGTGACTGGTATCCTGATGCCCACCGTCACTCGGAGGCTCAGATGAAGATTCGTACGGCAATTCTCCCCGCTGCGGGCTGGGGCACGCGCTTCTTGCCCGCCACCAAGGCGGTGCCGAAAGAGCTTCTGCCGATCGTTGATCGGCCGGCGATTCAATATGCGGTAGAAGAGGCGGTCGCCTCAGGGATTGAACGGGTGATCCTCGTCACGAACGAACACAAACGTGCGATCGAGGACCACTTCGATATCGCAACCGATCTTGAACACGCCCTCGAGGCGCGCGGTGACATTGAGCACCTGCGCGCCATCCGCGCAGTTGCCGACCTTGTGCAGCTGGTGACGGTTCGTCAGAAGGAGCAGCTCGGACTCGGGCACGCCGTCCTCATGGCGCGCGAGGCGGTAGGGCACGAGCCATTCGCAGTAATCCTCCCCGATGATTTCATCGTCGGCCCACGCCCGGCACTCGCCGAGCTTATGGAGGCGCATGAGCCTGCCTACGCTGGCGTCATTGCGATTGAAGAGGTTGCACCGTCGGAGACGGGGCGATATGGCATCGTGATGCCCGACGAGACACTCCCAACGCTCGACGGCGGCCGCACCGTGCCACTGCGCGGCATGGTGGAGAAGCCGAACCCAGCCGATGCGCCATCGTCGCTCGCAATCATTGGTCGCTACATCTTCAGCCCCAAGATCTTCGAGGTGCTCGAGCGAACAGCCGGCGGAAAAAATGGCGAAATTCAACTCACCGACGCCATTGCGAAACTGGCACTCGACCAGGCCGTTATCGGCCGACGGTTCAGCGGTAAGCGCTATGACGTCGGCTCTCCGATTGGATGGCTTGAAGCAAATATTGATATGGCGCTTGCACATCCACTCTATGGGAGCGTAATTCGCGCGCGAATGAAAGCGACACGCGATGAGTGAGCGCGAGCAGAAGGTTCCAAAGCCCGGAGACTTCATCTCTGGCCGCTATGTGTTGCAAGAGCTGATCGGCGAAGGTTCATCTGCACTCGTCTTTCGTGCAACAGATGAGGCGCTCGGTCGTGACGTTGCGGTAAAAGTCTTACGTGATGCATTTGCAACCTCCGAAGAGGCAACAGCACGTTTCCGCGCTGAAGGTCGTGCCGCTGCAGTAATTGCGCACCCAAACGTGGCAGCCGTGTTCGATGTAACGCCAGAGGGCGAGCCGCCAGCAATTGTCATGGAGTTCGTCGACGGCGAAGACCTCGCATCGATGGTGCGCCGAGTTGGCCCGCTCGTGCCACGCCGCGCCGCTGCGATCGCTGCACAGGTGGCACGTGGCCTTGCGGCCGCCCACGTCCGCGGGATCGTTCACCGCGACGTCTCGTCGCGCAACATCCTGATCTCACGCGAGGGGCGAGCGCAGATCGCAGATTTCGGCATTGCCCGCGTCCTGCATGACGCTGCTGCAACTGCGGCGAGCCAGGCGCACCAGGCGATTGAGGGGACCCCGGAATACATCGCGCCAGAGGTTGCGGCAGGGGGGCAGGCGGCAGCCGCCTCGGATGTCTATGGCCTCGGTGTTGTCCTCTACGAACTGCTTACAGGGTTGCGCCCAACACCCGCCGCCGCTGCGCCTAGCGCGCTGCGCCCCGACATTGGGAGAGAGCTCGACCAGATCGTTGCGAAGATGCTCTCGCCTCAACCGACAAGCAGGCCGACGAGCACCGGCGCCGCCGACGCCCTCGAGGCATTCGTTATTTCAGCGAATCGCACCTCCGTGGTGGCGCGTCCGGTCGGCCCCGCCGCAGGGGCGCCGCGAGCCCTCGCCGGAACACGCGTCTCGCGTATCGCTGGGCGTGCTGGATCAGGCGAGCCCGAGAGCGTTCTCGCCGACCATGAGCGCCAACAGGAGACGGACGACGACGAACCGCTCTCAACACGAGGGATGCTCCTCACCGTTGGCGGGATGGCGCTCGTCGCACTCCTCCTTGTGGGGGGGATGATCCTTGCGCTGCGAGTGATCAACGCAGGGAGCAAGCCCGACACCAATGTGAAGATCCCGCCGATCACCTCACTCACATTAAGTGAAGCAATTCCGATCATCGAGTCGGCCGGCCTAAAGATCGATGTTGTCGAACGCGTGACATCCGACACGCAGCCAGTCGACACGATCCTGTCGCAGTCGCCGCAAGCAGGAAATCTGGTGCCTACCGGAACGGTCATCGAGGTTCGCGTTGTGATCGGGAGTGGACTCTCGGTTGTTCCTGATACGCGCGGCATGAACAAGGTGGATGCGATTGCCGCACTCAGGGCTGCCGGGCTGCGCGTCGGCAGTATTTATTCTGTCTGGTCCATTGATGTGGCAATCGACCTTGTCGTGCAAGAAAACCCACGGCCGGGGCTACAGGTAGTTGGCGGAACCGCAGTGGATCTAACCATCTCACTTGGCCCAGAACCATCAATCACGCCGACGCCGAGCGGATCATCCTCACCTACGCTCGTGAGTGTGCCCGCTTTGCGATGCAGCACCGTCACCGCTGCGCAGGCAACACTCGTTGCGCTTGGGCTCAGCCTGGATACTGCATCACTCACGCTCGGTGGCGATCTGGTCATCGATACCTACACGCCGGGTGCGGGAGAGATGCTTGCGTCGGGCGGTACCGTGTCGATCCTCACCTGGTCCCCGAGCGGGACCCCGTTGAGCGGCTGCCCCTAGGCCTCTAGCCCCTCCCAGAGGCCGCCACTCGCCCACGCGAGTCGCGGGCGCGTGTCTTCACCGCCGTCGATGCGGCGCTGAAGCTGGCCAGCCGTTTGCAGCGCGACAGGCGCAACCCAGCACTCGCGCACCTCGTTGTCGGTGACGAGGCGGCGCTTGCGGTCAATGCCGCAGTAGCTCAGTCGACCAACGACAGCGCGCCGAATGTGACGGCAGGTGCCGCACCCAGTTGTAGGCGTTGCGCAGACCCAACAGGCGCGTGACTCTTCTTGGATAGAGCCACACGACGGGCAGGTCCATGCACGTGCGCCGCCCTCGCTCACGGCTGCTCTTTTACATAGAGACGCGTCGTCTCTTCTAGTGGATCTCCCGCAGGCATGACGTAGCTCACCATGACAAGCCCTTGCCCAACCGTGTCGAAGGTGTCAGGGATCGTGTACTCCCACGATGCGCGCCCGTTGGTATCAGACACGATGCAGGGGCTGGTTGCCGAGGTTTGCTGGATCGGCAAGCCGGTCAACTGCAAGGTGAACTGCACGCACACGGAAACTACTGGAGAGCCGTCGGGGCCTGTGGCACGTGCAGTGACGCGGAACGAGCGATTCGGCTTGCTCAAGATGATTGTCCCTGGGTTCACGTCAATCGTGACAAGTCCAGTGTCGGAACTCGAGATGATCGTGATGCGCTTCTCTCCGCCATTTCCTGCCACATCGCTTGCGCTGATGACCAGGATGTTGCTTCCATTCCGCACAGAGATTGTCAAATCAAAGGTGCCGTTCTTTGACGAGCGGCCACTCTCAATCGTCCCCGTCGTATCGTTTCGCAACTGAACGTCGATGTCGGGATCAGTCTTTCCAGAAACGGTGACCTCTGATCCACTAATCATTGCGTTGTCATCAGGAGAAGAGAGGGAGATCTTCGGCGCCACATTATCTCGTTCGATAACGATCTGATTTGACGAGGCACCCTCAACGTCGTTCTCCAGCACGATCGCGACGATCTTATTCTCTCCAGGGAGTAGCGGGATACCGGTTACCTCAAAGTTTGGCGTCGTCGGCATGGCGATCTCACCGCCAATTGCATTGGATCCATCACCGTAGGTAACGCGAATGCGAAGACGTGCACTCGTTCGCTCGATGAGATCTGCGGGCAGTGTTCCAGCAATGCTGGTGCTCTCCGCTGCGATAACCGACTGCTGGGGCTGAATGAGGAGCGGGTGGCCAGCCATCGGCGTGGCGCTTGCAGACGGTGCTGGGCTCGCCTCTGCCTGCATGGAGGTGATCCACGGGATCGCGATCACGGCGACCCCAATAGCGGCCGCCACGAAGAGGGCGACAAGTCCGACAGCGAGCGCGCGACCGATAAGGACGGCGCACCCATCGAGGCGTTCATTGTTCTGGCCGTTCGGGTCGCCGCCCTGCGGCGCTCGGGTCGAAGCAACGGAACGGCGAGGCGCCTCACTCCCCGAACGTCGTAGCAACTTCATGTGGCGATTCTCGCACGAGCAGTGCACCGACCGCTACGCTCTCGCCATGCCTGAAACACCAGTCCCCCCAGCTGTGATGGATGTCGCTCGCCGCGACGTCGCCGATGCCCGCATGCGGCTCTCCGCCGGCGTGCGCAATGGTGATGCCGCAGGCGCCTGGCAGGCTGCACTCGAGGCACTCTCCGCACGTGGCCGTTTCGGTGTTCGACTCGGCCTCGAGCGCTCGATCGCGCTCCTCGCCGAGCTCGGCTCGCCAGAGCGTGACGTTCGCGGTGCGCTTGTTGCTGGAACGAACGGGAAGGGGAGCGTTGTCACGCTTGTCTCCGCAGCACTTCGCGCACATGGCCTCCGCCACGCGACGACGCCAAAGCCGCATCTTGTTAGCTATCGAGAGCGCGTCATGCTTGATGGGCGCCCACTCGCCGCACTGCCGTTCGCACGCGCAGTCGACCGCGCCCTCGGCGCCGCCGACGCAATTGAAGGAGACGTTGGGCCAGCGACCGAGTTTGAGCTCCTTGTCGGAGCAGTCTTTGAAGCCCTGCGCGCCGAATCGGTGCAGACGGCAATCGTCGAGGTTGGACTTGGCGGCCGCCTTGACGCAACGCACGCATGGGATGGCGGCGTTGCTGTTGTGACCAACATTGGTCTCGATCACCAGCAATATTTAGGAGAGACGACGACGGCGATTGCGACAGAGAAGGCCGCGATCATCATGCCGGGCGATATTGCCGTTACGGGAATCGGGAGCGATGAAGCCTCGCTGGCCGTTATCCGATCACGCGCGGAGAGCGTTGGTGCATCACTCGTGATCGCTCAGCCTGGTGCAACGCGCCTTCTTGGTCGCGCAGGTCTCGAGGTAGAACTCGATGGGTACGGAAGCGTTGCCGTTGCGCTGATTGGTGCACATCAAGCAGAGAATGCCGCCGTTGCTGCGGCAACGATTGATGCACTGCGCCTCGCCGGCATCGTAGATGTGTCCCCCGCATCGCTTCGCGCCGGCTTTGCGGCTGCGCGATGGCCTGGTCGACTTGAACTGATCGAGCACCCGTTTGGTCGGGGCGATGCGCGCGACCTCCTCCTCGATGGTGCGCATAATCCTGCAGGTGCAGCAGCCCTTGCAGCAGCGCTCAAGGATCCTCACTTGACCTTGCACGGCGAGGGTGGGGCGACGCTGATCCTCGCCGCAATGGCCGACAAGGATGTGGCAGGTGTGTGCGCCGCACTTGCAACGGTGCCGCTACTTCGCGCAGCACGCGTCCTCTGCACGAGCGTTGGCGATGCGCGCTCGCTCCCCGCTGACGCCCTCCGTACGATCGTTCGCGCAGCAGGTCTCGGCGCGCATGCGGAGGTGTGCCCCGATCCTGCAGCAGCGATGCAGCGCGCTGCCGAATCGAGCGGGCCCGTGATCGTGGCTGGCTCGCTCTACCTCGTTGGTGCCGTTCGCGAGGCGCTCCTGCGCGCGGGTGTGGTGCCCGACGACGGCAGCCTCGATCCGCAGGTCGACAGGGGCGTGTCAGGATCAGCGCAATGAGTAGCCGACAAACGTTCTCAATTCGCGGCGCCGGAGATCCGCCCCCAACGACGATCGGGCCACTCACCGCGCATTGGGGGAGCCGCACCTATGTGATGGCGGCAATCAACCTCACCCCCGACAGTTTTTCGGGCGATGGTCTGTATGGAGAGGCCGATGCAGGTGGCGAGATTGGCGAGGTGATCCTTGCGCGCGTCGAAGTTCATGCGCGTGCTGCTCGGCGAGACGGAGCCGACATCCTTGATCTCGGTGCAGAGTCCACGCGCCCGGGTCATGCGGTGGTTACCGTGGAAGAAGAGCTGCGTCGACTGATTCCAGCGATTACGCGAATCCGTGCAGCATTGCCAGAGGTGGCGCTGAGCGTTGACACGCAAAAGCCCGAAGTTGCAGCCGCCGCGCTCACTGCAGGGGCACACCTTCTTAACGATATTTGGGGCACGCGTCCTGGCAATGAGATGCTTCAGCTCGCAGCAGATCGCGGTGTGCCGATCGTTGTCATGCATAACCGCGCAGCAGTGGCGAGTGGCGCAGCTGGCGCAACATTCGAAGATGAGTTGCTTGCCGAGCTGGCCGCCGTTGCTGCACGCGGCCGAGCGCTCGGGATCCCACAAGAGAACCTGATCCTTGACCCAGGGTTCGGGTTCGGCAAGTCACCGGCGCAGAATCTCGTGGCACTCCGCGCGATCGGGCGATTGCGCGATCTCGGCCACCCAGTGCTGCTCGGCACGAGTCGCAAGTCAACCCTCGGCAGGGTGCTCGACGTTCCCCCTGCAGATCGGCTCTACGCAACGGTTGCGACGAGTGCCCTCGGTGCGCTCGCCGGCGCAGACATCATTCGCGTGCACGATGTACTGCCGAATCGTGATGCTGTTCGTATCATTGATGCAACGCTTCGTGCACGCGGTGCAGATGCGCCCGAGGTGCTCGGCCTAGATCCCAATCGACCCGACCAACCGCCGCGTCGTGATCGCCGCGATCACATCGCGGTGCGCAACGTGCGCTTTGATGCAGCACACGGCGTCTTGCCGCACGAGCACGTGGAGGCCCAGCCGTTCTTTGTCGATGTCGAACTCGACGTAGATCTCAGGCCGGCAGGCACCCATGACGACCTCACCGCCTCGGTGAACTACGGAGAGATTGTGGAAGAGGCGGTGAAGGCGGTCGGCAGCGCCGGACACGTGGAGCTCATTGAGACGCTTGCCGAGCGTATTGCCGATGCTGTCACAGGCGTCGTTACGCGATCCGGCGTGCGCGTCGACGAGATCCGAGTGCGCGTACGGAAGCCGAAGGCTCCTGTCGTTGCGCCGATTGACTGGGCTGGAGTCGAGATCGTGCGCCGCCCCTGACGGGGTTACTTGTTCGGGCGCGTCCCGAGCGTCAGGGCAACGACAAGCCGCTCGCCATCGCGCAAGATCGCGAGGCTAATCTCGGTGCCTGGAGAGAACTGCACGAGCAGATCTTGGAGTGGGTGGGCACCGTCGACGGCGATATCGTTTACCGCAGTGATGATGTCGCCGCTCTTGAGCCCCGCACGTTCGGCCGGACTCCCCTGGACGATCGCGGGCGATGTGCTATCGCCGTCTAGCCAAGCCCCCTCGTTCACCGGAAGGTTGTTGGCCTTGGCGGTTCGCAGATCGATTGACGCATAGCGGACACCAATCCATGGGCGTGAAAGCTTTACGCCGAGGAGTGCCTGCTCCATGATCGGCCGAGCGATGTCGATAGGAATCGCAAAGCCAATCCCGGTCGCAACGGTAGAACCGCCACTCGTCGTATCGGTGGCGATTGCCGTGTTAATACCGATCACGGCACCACTCGAATCAACGAGCGCACCGCCGGAGTTACCAAAGTTGATTGCTGCATCAGTTTGGATGAGCGAACTGAGTCGACCAGATTCAGTCGTGATCTCTCGGCCGAGCGCGGAGACAATCCCCGAGGTGACCGAGTTCGTGTACACACCGAGTGGTGAGCCCATGGCGATGGCGGTCTGGCCCACGCGGATCCCGCTCGACTTGCCGAGGGTTGCTGCTGGAAGGCCTGTTGCATCAATCTTGACGATCGCGAGGTCGGTCAAGGTATCAATGCCGTACACGGTGCCGTCGAAGTCGCGCCCGTCTTGCAGGTGGACCAAGATGGCCTGAGCTCCATTAACGACATGCTTATTCGTGATGATCCAACCGTCGGCGGAGTAGATCACGCCTGAGCCCGTTGCACTGCCATCTGCGAGGACAATTTCAATGGTGACGATTGCTGGTGAGACCTTCTCAGCAACGGCCACGATCGCAGACTGCTCAGAGACGAGGGTTTGCCGGATCTGCGTGGTGAGATCAGAGCCGTTCGGGCCAAATCCGCCGAGCAGGATGATCGTTGCACCAGCACCACCAACCGCGCCGAAGAGCATGGCGAGTGCGAGGAAGCCTGCGAGCATGCGGCCGCGCATAAGCGGCTTGACCGCGCGTGCGATGGGTCGGGTCACCTTTGAGCTCAGCCCCTTGCTCTCCCACGGGAGGAGGCGCGCGGGCTCTGGCTCAAATCGAACGGGTTTTTCCGATGCACCCTTTGGACTCATGTTGACTCCTTCTTTCTCGCTCGGCCCTTCGTCGGCGCCAGGGGCGTTTCACGTTCCTCTGAGGATGCCGTATCTGCCCGAAGCACGCGGCGAAGACGGAGTGAAGTTTTCGCAACCTCACCAAGGAGAGCTGCTGCACGCCTCCCCACGCTGATGAGGGAGCTGCTCGCGCTCGGAGGCTCTGGTTCTGCCGGCTCGCCCTGGGCAAGCTCTGGGTCTGCAGGGAAGGTGAGGGCGAAACTTGTCCCCTTACCGGCGAGGCTCTCAACAACGATCCTGCCGGCATGCATGTCAACGATTGACTTCACGATTGCAAGCCCAAGGCCAGAGCCGGTTGCGCGAGCGCTGCGCCCTGCGGCGGCGAGGCCCTCCGTCCCGCGGTAGAAGCGATCGAAGATCCGCGGCAACTCTTCGGGTGAGATGCCGACCCCGTCATCGCGCACGACGATGCGTGCCGCACCAGTTGCAAGCGGCTGCATGACTACCGTCACTGTTCCGCCACGCGGCGTGAACTTGAGTGCATTCGCAACCAAGTTTGCAATCGCCTGCCCAACAAGCGTTGGATCGTGACGCACGAGCACACTGCGCGACGGCAGCTCCTCGTTCAGTGCAACGCCACGGCGACGAGCACCAGCAGCCGCTTGATCAATAGCAGCGCGCACGCTTACCCGGAGATCGGCAGATTCGAGTCGCGGCTGCGAAATTCCTGCGTCGAACCGTGAGAGCTCAAGGATGTTTGCGGTCAGCGCATCCATGCGCTCAAGTTGGCGACCGGCCTCATCGAGAAGGCGCTTGCGCGTTGGAGCATCGGTCGCCTGCTCATCGGCGAGGAGATCAACAAACGCTCGGAGGGCCGCCATGGGCGTGCGGAGTTCATGTGAGATGTCGGCAAGATGCGCCTGCCCACCATCACGCTCTTTACGTAGGGCACGCACCGATGTTTCAAGTCGTTCTGCCATGACATTGAACTGCTCAAGCAACGTACTCATCTCGTCGTTAATCGCTGCATCCGGCCCAGCAGAAACACGAGCGGTAAGGTCGCCGTTGCCGATCGCCGCAGCCGCGGAAGAGAGCTCGGCGACCGGTCGTGCGAACCGTTGCGACAAGAATGCAGCAAAGAAAACACTCAAGAGCATCGCGAGGGCACTGGCGAGGCCGATCACCCCGCCAACCTCTCGCAACCGCGCTGCTCGTGTCGAGAGCGGCTCGATCAGTTTGACCTCGATTGCACTCGATTGCGGACCCCCGCTGAAGATGACCCGTGTCGGTTCGCTCTGCAGGCTTGCTCGCGCCTCGTCAGAGGCGGGTTCTATCGCTGCCGAACTGATGAGGAACTCGCCATCAGGGCTTGGATTGAACTTTTGCTTTACCTCATTCCAAACCCCAAATCGAATCTGGACATCGGCACGAGCGATCTCGTTAGCAATCTTCTGCAGGGCCGCATCCTGCAGAAGGAAACGATTGCGAACCCTGGAATTGATGCGCCCTGTCCGACTCACCACTAAATCATTTCCGGCAGCCGTTCGGGCAAGATCTTCCACCACATAGAGGACGGAACTCTGGCGAACGCTCACAGAGGCAACCTCCTGCAAGCGTAGTGTTTCGTCAATCGAGTTGATGACTAGCACGCCAGAGAGGGCAAGCGATGCGGCAACAGTTGCGATGAAGGCAACCGTAAGCCGCGCGCGGATACCGCGCGGCGGAGCATTCAAGAACCAGTTAACGAGTCGGGTCAGGTGTCGCTGCGCGCGTCTCGTGCGCCGCGCTCCCCCTTGTCGGCAAATGCATATCCCACCCCACGTACTGTCGTAATGAACTGCGGTGCAGATTCATCAGGCTCAATCTTTTCGCGAAGGTGGCTGACGTGAACATTGATCGTCTTCTCGTCACCAGCAAGTGCCGCATCATAGTCGCGCACGCGATCGAGAAGGTCACGTCGGCTAAAGACTCTCCCCGGCTTCTCGGCGAGGATTCGCAAGATCTCAAACTCAGTGGGCGTGAGGGCAATCTTCTTTCCTGCGCGCGAAACCTTGCGCTTCTCCAAGTCGATGACGAGATCATCGGCACGAATGACGCGTCCGCCAAGTGCATCGGCAAGGTCACCATACGCGCGCCGAAGTTGTGACTTCACGCGACTGAGGAGTTCTCGGACGCGGAAGGGTTTCGTCATGTAGTCGTCGGCTCCAAGTTCGAGGCCGAGGATCGTGTCGATCTCTTCGTCGCGCGCGGTGAGGATGATCACCGGCGCCTTTGAACCGCCTGCGCGGAGTCGTCGCAGGAGCTCGAAGCCGTCGATGCCAGGGAGGCGGACATCCAAGATGAGCAGGTCGGGCGCCTGCGCAAGGCCGAGCTCCAGCCCCTTCTCGCCGTTGCCCGCAAGGATGGGTAGATACCCCTCGCCCTTCAGGGCGACCTCGAGGGCGAGCGATACGGCTGGATCGTCTTCTACAACAAGGATCGTGGCTGCCATGCGCCGATGCTACACCCGCTGCGGGGCTATCCTTGCCATCCAATGAGCACACCGAACGTCCCGCAGTCACCGCACGGCGCACTTGCCTCAGATACGCCCACACCTGTGAAAGAGCGCGGGAAGGGGCTCCTCTCTCGCGCCACCCTCAATAAGGACACCGCCTTTTCGCACGAAGAGCGCCGCCTCCTCGGCCTCGACGGGCTCCTCCCTGCATCGGTGCTCACCCTTGAAGAGCAGGTTGAGGTGGAGCTGCGCAAGATTCGACGGAAGCAAGACCCACTTGAGCGCTATATCGGACTCGCCGCGCTCCAAGATCGTAACGAGACGCTCTTCTACCGTTTGCTTGTCGACAATATTGAAGAGTTCCTTCCCATCGTCTACACGCCAACAGTTGGTGAGGCCTGCAAGCGCTGGAGCCAGATCTGGCGCCGGCCGCGCGGCGCTTGGATCACGCCAGATGATCAGCCACGCATCGCAGAGCTCCTGCGCAATGCATCCGGGGGCGGCGATGTTCGCCTGATCGTCGTTACCGATAACGAGCGCATCCTTGGCCTTGGAGATCTCGGTGTTGGCGGCATGGGGATTCCGATCGGCAAGCTTGCGCTCTACACCGCCGCCGCTGGAATTGCGCCAGCGTGGGCGCTCCCCGTATCACTCGATGTTGGAACCGACAATCAAGAACTACTTGCCGACCCTGCGTATCTTGGCTGGCGACGACCACGCCTGCGCGGCGCAGAGTACGACGCATTTATCGAGGCGTTCGTCAACGGCGTGCGCGAGGCCTTTACCGGATGCGTGATTCAGTGGGAAGATTTCAAGCAGCAGAACGCGATCCAGATCCTTGAGCGCTATCGGAACCAAATTCCCTCGTTCAACGACGACATTCAAGGAACAGGAGCGGTTGCACTGGCCGGCATCATTGCCGCAGTGGCTGCAGGGGGCGGATCGGGGAGCCGCTCGGTCGACGATCAACGCATTCTCTTTTACGGTGCCGGTGCCGCAACGCTCGGCATCACCAGGATGGTACGCCGCGTGAGCAGCGCGCCAATTGTGGCCCTCGACTCCAAGGGGGTCGTGCATGCAGGTCGCACCGATCTCTCTGATGGGAAGGGCGAACTTGCGATCACGTCGGAGCAGGTGGCGCAGTTCGGGCTGACGGGTGCCACATCCGGCGCACTCACGGAGATCATTGCGGCCTACGAGCCCACCATCCTGATTGGTACGAGCGGCCAAGCGGGCGCCTTCACTGAAGCGGTCGTGCGGGCAGCATCGCTTGCCGCCCCAACGCCGATGATCTGGCCACTCTCGAATCCAACATCGTGTGCCGAAGCAACGCCCGCCGACATCTTTGCGTGGAGTGAGGGGCGCGCGCTTATCGCCACAGGCTCGCCATTCGACCCCGTAATCGTTGATGGCGTCCAGCACGCGATCAGTCAGGCGAACAACGTCTACATCTTCCCTGGCGTTGGACTCGCCGCTGTCGCTGGGCACCTGAAGCAGATTCCCGACGAGGCATTCGTCGCCGCAGCCAAGGCGCTCGCAGCAGTAACACCGGAGGGGGAAGAGCTCTACCCGGCGCTTGGAAACCTGCGCATGATCAGTCGCGCCATCGCAATCGCCGTTCTCCAGGAGGGCGGTGCGGGAGGCTGGGCGCCCGCGATCGACACGACGAAGATCGAGGAACTTGTTGATGCGGCGATGTGGCGGCCCACCTACCGCCCATACGTACCAGCCTAGCCCCGCGATAGACTAGGGCAGAGAGCGCAGACAGGGAGGCGAGATGAAGATCGGAGTGCTACGAGAGACGAGTGCTGGCGAGCAGCGCGTTGCTCTCGTTCCCGAAGCCGCCGCAAAGCTCATCGCCGCTGGCCATGCCGTTGCGGTTGAACGCAGCGCAGGTGCAGCGGCAGGATTCCCTGATGCACTCTACGAGAAGGCCGGCGCAACGCTCGTCGCAGATGCTGCAGCACTTTGCGGCGGCTCACACGATGTGATTGTCAAGGTGCGAAAGCCATCTGCGTCAGAGGCCGCGCAACTGCCAGCAAACGCAACGCTCATCGCGCTACTCACACCAGGATCCAACGACGACCTCATTCCACTCCTTGCCCAACGCGGCATCACCGCCCTTGCACTCGAGCTTGTTCCGCGCATCTCGCGCGCGCAATCCATGGACGTGCTCTCATCGCAGAGCGGCGTCGCGGGGTATAAGGCGGCGCTCGTTGGTGCGGCAGCACTCGACAAGTTTCTCCCCATGTTGACGACGGCGGCTGGCACAATCGCGCCATCGAAGGCCTTCATCCTCGGTGCAGGAGTCGCCGGGCTCCAAGCCATTGCAACAACACGACGCCTCGGCGCGGTCGTGAGTGGCTTCGACGTCCGCTCTGCAGCTGGTGAGCAGGTGCGCTCGCTCGGTGCCCAGTTCGTCGAACCCGCTGCGAAGGCCGAAGGCGCAGGCGGCTACGCGCGCGCACAAACCGAGGATGAGGCGGCGCAAAATGCGGCGATCATCGGCGCCCATGTTGCCTCGCAAGACCTCGTCATCACCACGGCGCTCATCCCTGGACGCAAGGCGCCGATCCTCATTACTGACGCGATGTTGGCGGCGATGCGCCCAGGCTCGGTCGTCGTCGACCTTGCCGCCGAGTCTGGTGGCAACGTTGAGGGATCAGTAGCCGGCGAGATGGTGGTGTGCCATGGCGTGCATGTGATCGGCGCATCAAATATTCCATCGTCTGTCCCACTTCATGCGTCACAAATGTTCTCAACGAACGTGCGCACACTCCTGCAACACCTCGCCGCGGACGACGGGGCGTTGAACATCGACTCGAGCGACGAGATCACCGGACCAATGCTGCTCGTCCATAAGGGCGTAGCAGTCGTGAAGAAGTAGGAGGCAGCATGGTCACGACGCTCCTCACGATCGTCGGCGCAGCAGCCGCACTGACGGCAGTTGCGACGAGTGGTACCCCTACCGACTCATCGACCCTGATCGACGCGCAGATCGTAGAGATCTACGTATTCTTGCTCGCCGCGTTCACCGGGTTCCAAATCATCACCAAGGTCCCGCCGCTCTTGCACACGCCACTCATGGCCGCAACGAACGCCATCTCGGCGATCAGCCTCGTTGCAAGCATCGTCTTAGCAGGCGCCGAGCGACCACTCTTCATCAACATCATGGGGATGGTTGCGGTTGCCGCGGCAACGATCAACGTGGTGGGCGGATTTGTGATCACCGACCGCATGTTGAAGATGTTCAAGAAGACTGAGGCGCCAAAGTGATCGACCAGCAGCTCGGCGCCCTCTTCGTACAGCTTGCCTACATCGGGGCATCGGCGGCGTTTATCCTCGGCCTGCGCGGGCTCACGAAGCCCGACACGGCCCGACGCGGCATGCAGCTCGCAGCCGTCGGCATGGTGCTGGCGATCATCGGAACACTGCTCAATCACGAGATCGTGAGCTACCAGTTCATCCTGATCGGCCTTGTGGTGGGAACGGCGATCGGCCTCCCGATGGGCCTCCTCGTGCCAATGACCGCAATGCCACAACGCATTGCGGTGAGCCACATGTTCGGTGCGCTCGCCGTCACCCTCGTCGGCATTGCAGAGTTCATTCATTACCGTGAAGCGGTCGGCGGCCCAGGCGTCGTCAAGATGGTCGCCCTCGGTTTCGAGACACTCTTCGGCGCGCTCACGATCACCGGCTCGTTCATGGCGTTCGGAAAGCTCCAGGGCTTCGTCACCGGTCGGCCGGTCACCTTCCCAGGGCAGAAGCTCGTCAATGCGGCGGTCTTCCTCGGCGCCGTTGCGCTATATGCCGCACTCGTCCTAACGCAGTCTGGCGGCGCAACGGGTGATGCCGGCCTGGTGATGTTCGGCCTGATGACCGTGCTCGCCCTCGTGATCGGCGTGACGCTCGTCTTACCGATCGGTGGCGCCGACATGCCGGTCGTTGTCTCACTCCTCAACTCGTACGCAGGCCTCGCTGCAAGCGCAACAGGGTTTGCGATCGGCAACAACATCTTGATCGTTGCCGGCGCACTCGATGGCGCAAGCGGCTTCATCCTCTCGATCCTCATGTCGAAGGCGATGAACCGCTCGTTTGCGAACGTGCTCTTCGGCGCGTTTGGTGGCGAGAAGGCCGCCGCATCGCATAAGAGTGCGGAAGGTCTGACCACCCGCAGCGTGACGCCGGAAGACGCGGCGATGCGCATCGGGTATGCGCGAAATGTGATCGTTGTGCCGGGCTACGGCATGGCGGTTGCGCAGGCGCAACATGCGGTGCGTGAACTTGCAGAGTTGATCGAGAAGCGCGGCGGACGCATTCGCTTTGCGATCCATCCGGTTGCAGGCCGCATGCCAGGACACATGAACGTGCTCCTTGCCGAAGCGAACGTCCCCTACGACCACCTCTTCGACCTCGATGAGATCAATGGTGAGTTCGCTGCCTGTGATGTCGCCATCGTGATTGGTGCGAACGACGTCACGAACCCAGCGGCGAAAGACGACCCAGGCTCGCCGATCTACGGCATGCCGATCTTGAACGTGCAAGATGCGGAGCAGGTGATCGTCGTCAAGCGCGGCATGGCAACCGGCTTCGCGGGGATCGAGAACGAGCTCTTCTATCTCGACAAGACCTCGATGCTCTTCGGCGACGCGAAGAGCGTCATCACCCAGGTGGTCGCCGAAATCAAGGCGCTGTGACAATGGTTGGCGCCCTCGCGCGAGCCGTCGGTCTCGTGACCCTTGCAGCCACTGCGCTCCTCACGGGGTACGCGCTCTTCACCCTTCCGCCCGACGCGGTGCTCACCGTGCACTGGGGGATCGACGGCGTCGCAAACGGATTCGCCGGAAAGGAGGCGCTCCTGATCATGCCACTCGTCACCCTGCTTGTCGTCGGAGCCATTGCGCTTGCAATCCGGTTTGATCCAAAGCGAAAGAACATCGTGCGTAGCCGCGATGCGGTGAGCATGGTTCTTGCCGCCCTCGCGTTGATTCTTGGGGCCGCGCAGCTCGCGATTGTTCGGTCCGGGTTCGGAGCTACCGATCGCCTCGACTCCATCGTGCTCGTCCTGCTCGGCCTCCTCTTCCTCACGCTTGGTTACGCCATGCCGCAGATTCGCCAGAACTACACCATCGGCATGCGGCTCCCCTGGACCATTGAGAGTGAGAAGGCGTGGGACGCCTCCCATCGCTTCATTGGGAAGGCGTGGATGCTTCTCGGCGTGCTGGTAACGGTGCTCGGCGCGCTCTCATGGAGCCTTGCTGCGCTGGGCGTCTTCTTCGTTGGACTTGTGGTGAGCGTGTGCGGCGGCGCGATCGTGGCCTATCAAACCTGGAACAAGAAGGTGAGCAAGAAGCGCCGTAAGGCTCGCCGCGCATGATTCCAGACGGACTCCCCACGTCGGAAGAGCTCGCCAGCGCACAGGCCGCATTCACACTCCTCGTCATCAGCGGCCTGCTGATCGTTGGTGTGACAGCGATTGCCACGCGCCGGAGTGCGAAGAGCTTCGCTCCGTGGGCATGGGGCGGTGTCGCATTTATCTTGAGCCAGGTCATTCGCCTCCCGATCCTCGCAATGCTTAGTGCATTGATTATTGGAACCGGTAGCCCCGACTCACTCTCACCTGGCTGGTTCGCCGCAGTGGTGCTTGCATCATTCACCGCCGGCCTGTTTGAAGAGGGTAGCCGCGCGCTGATCCTTTCGCGCGCAGCGCGGAGTGTGCGAACCGTGTCGACAGGGGTCGCCTTTGGTGTTGGCCATGCGGGCGTCGAGATCTTTGCGGTATTGATTGCCCCATCACTCGCCGCACTGTTGATCATGCAGGGAGTTGCAGACCAGAGCATCTTCACTGGACTCGATGCAGCGGGCAGCACCATGGTTGCCCAGGCAGCGCAGTTCCTCGCAGCGCAAACCGTAGGGGTATCACTGCTGGCGGTCGCCGAGCGCCTCCTCGCGATCACCCTCCACGTCGTACTGGCGCTCATGGTGATGAACGTCGTAGCGGCACGACGCACGCGCATGGATATTGCCCGCGGCCTCGCCCTCCCGGTTGCGCTGCACGCTATGGCCAACCTGCTTGCCGTTGTTGCCGGGGCGCTCTTCGGCGCCTTCATCGCAGAGATCGCCCTCGCCCTCTTCGTTGGTGGCGCTGTCTGGTACTACCGCCGCAACGCTGTTAAGGCGCTGGACTCGGTTCCGCCGACTGCACCGGCTCAGAGCTAGGTTCAAGCGACGGGCCCACCTCCGCCGAGGGGTTCGGGTCAGGGCTTGGTTCTGGCATCGGATAATCGACAGGCGGGGTGAGCTCGCCGCAGTTCGGCCCAATCACTCGGTCGGCCCCGTGCTGGCGCTCCCAGAGGAAGATCCGCAGCACCTGCTCACTGCACGCAACCTCGTAGGCAATCGTGGTTCCAACGAAGCGCCAGTGCCACGGCTCGCTTGCGTAGCAGGTTTCGCTCTGCCTCCCTTCGCCGAGATACGACCGGACAAACCCAAATCGATACGCATTCGCAGCCATCCATGCACCGTTCTTATATCCGCGCAAATCTACGGTCGTCCCAAGCTGGTGCTCAGAATGACCAGGGATTGCAATGAGTGTCCGTGCCTTGTTAATCCCCTTACGCGCTGCTAGGCGAGCAAGGAGCCTGTTCTGCAGATCGTACGGTCTGTATGCAGAGATCACGCGAAGGATCAGTCCGGCATCCTCACGCGCCTGAAGAAACATTGCACGCAGCGCAACTGCAGCATCAAGCTTGAGTTGCCAGCCTCGACCCTCAGATAGTCGGGCGTGCGTGTCGATCCACGTAAGCGACGTACTCGCTGGTGCGTAATTTGACGGGAGCCTGAACTGTGGATCGAGCAGGGTGATGGCCCAATCACTTCGTCGGGCATGACGCGTGAGCTCGTCGCCACGAATGGTCATGAAGCCCCAGCGATTTAAGGTGAGTGGTCGGGCGGCAAGCACGTCGCAACTGGTTGGCGTAGGCACATCAAGGAGTGTTGGCCGAGCAACTGCGAGCGCCTCGCCACTTGTCGCAAGCGACACGCCTGCCGACCCAACCAGGAGCAGGGCGATAAGTGCCAGCGAGGCAGTGCGATGTAGCGTGTGCCGCGAGGTCTCCATGCGGGTAGTTTGGCATCTTCTCATCTCTGTCAAATGCCCCTCCAATCTCTGAGGCGCATACTCCAAGAGAACGGTGCAGATGCACCGAAAGACGGAAGGAGCCAGCAATGGCACGAACACCACGCAGCACGAGCCTCATCCAGCAGGCGCAGTCGACACTGAGCGGTCGAACCAAGATGGCCCTTGTGGCGGTTGGGCTTCTGCTTGCCGGAACGATGCTCGGCTTCGCCCTCGCACGACATGGCGGCGCTCCGTTCGGTATGCGCGATGGCATGCACGGCGGCATGGGTGACCACCAGATGGGTGGCGTTCGTCCAGGTGACGCGCCAGATGGCCACCGTGGGCCAGGCGGATTCACCAACGCTGTGAGCGGTGTCATCGCCTCGAGAGATGGTGATCACTTCGTCTACACCGCAGATAACGGGACGAGCGCCTCCGTTGAGGTGCTCCCAGCGACCGGCGTCTTCACCCTTTCGACTGTGGATGCTTCGACGATCACCGTCGGAGCAAACGTCTATCTAGTTGGCACACCCGATGCGATCAGCTCGCTCACGATTGCAGCTGCCGACCTGCTCGTTGGTGCACACCAGCACATTGGAATGCCAGCCGTGGTGAAGTCGGTGAGCGGCACCAGCGTGACGCTGACCGCCGAAACGCGTTCTGGATCGCGTGAGATCACCGTTTCGCTGGGCGGCACAACCGTTGTGCGCGAGCTCTCTGCAGGAACACTTGCAGACCTCACCGACAACGCAGCAGTATCGGTTGATTACGCCCCAGATGGCGTAACCGTGGAGTCGGTCACCGTCAACAAGTAGTAGCGCTCACATTCGCGTAGTGCCGCCGGTGCCTCCTTGCCGGCGGCACTGTCGCGTTCAGCGCTTTTTTTGCGGCGGTCGAGCGAGTGAGAGCCCAATAGAGCCGCCGAGAATCCCCACAACGACGACCAGGCTCACCACCGGGTCAATGTGCACATCGATCGCAGGAACCAGCGCGTGCACAATCGGCACGGCCATCTTTGAGCCGATGAAGATCAACACGATGGCGAGGCCGGTCGAGAGGTAGTGGAATCGATCTTTTGCATCGGCGAGCAAGAAGTAGAGCGAGCGCAGTCCGAGGATCGCGAACGCATTTGACGTAAAGACAACGAACGGGTCTTTCGTAATGCCAAAGATTGCCGGAATCGAGTCAACGGCAAACACGAGATCGATGATGCCAATGACAACGATCGCCAGGAAGAGCGGCGTCCACATGAGCTTCGAGCCGTGGCGAACGCGCAACTTGTCTGACTCAAAGTCTGTGCTCACGTGCACAAACCTGCGAGCGAACGTTATTGCCCCCGGCTCGCCCTCACCCATATGTCCACCACCGCGGAGCATCTGGATGCCGGTGACGAGAAGGAAGACACCAAAGCCGTAGAGGACAACCTCAAACCGCTCAACAAGTGCCGCTCCGACCAGGATCATGCCGAAGCGCATGAAGAGCGACATGATGATGCCGAAGATCAACGCCTTCTGCTGGAGCCGCTTTGGGGTCTTGAGTGCGGCAAAGACCATAGTGAAGACAAAGACATTGTCGATCGACAACGAGTATTCAACGAGGTAGCCGGTAAAGAACTCTGTCGCCGTCTGCGCACTCTTCTCGAAGGCGACGATCACGCCGAAGATGATTGCCGAGGCTACCCACATCGCGGTGAAGCCGAGTGCCTCCCTCGGGGGGACCACGTGTGAGCCTTTTCGGCGTAGCCAGAAGAGGTCGATGAAGAGGGCGAGGCCCACAAACGCAGTAAATCCAACGAGTAGGATCAGGTCCACAGTGCCTCCAACTCTGCCCTCAAACGGCTAGATGAATGGTAGCGGAGGGGGAGTATTGCCCCTAGGGAGCAGGATGGAGCCGATGGTGAGGATTGAACTCACGACCTGCTGTTTACGAAACAGCTGCTCTACCACTGAGCTACATCGGCGCCGGAGGAGGATTGTAGCGGAGCGTCAAGTGTGCGCGCTTTGCCTGCGAGCCCAGACCCTCTGAGCGGTAAGGGCGCTACAATCGCGCATAGATGCGTCACTTCAGAAGTCTCCCAGGGGTAATCTCTTGGTCCATCGTTGGCCTCCTCGTGGGACACCAACTTGCCTACGCGTTCGTCTTCCGCGACCCCCACGTCCTCGCGCATGCACTCGCAGACACAGGGCACACGTGGCTGGCCCTCCTCCCGATCCTCGGCGGGGTTGCGCTGGCGATCTCGCTGGTGCGGACCATCAACACGCGTGACGAATCGTCATCGTTCCGTCATCGAGCGGCGGCACTCATCGTTGTTCAGTTAGTTGCCTATGTGGCGATCGAGATCGTCGAACGGCTTGCCCACGGAGCACTACCTTCCGATCTGCTCGCCGAGATCACGTCGCTACAAGGAGCGCTTCTCTTCTTCGTCGGATTGCTCCTGCAAGTGGCAACCGCGCTCGGCGTCGTCCTCCTCTCGCGCGGCATTGCCCGCGCAGCTCGATATCTCCTTCGAGCGGCGCGTCCGACTGAGAGCCATAGAACCGAGCGACTGCTCCCTGCGAGCGACCCGCGACGCATCGTACGTGCCCTGTCGCTGCAGCCAGTACGAGGGCCGCCGCTTCTCGCTTGACCTGTTGCGCGTCGATCCATGTCGTCGGCGCTTATCACGTGAAGTAAGGAGAGAAACATGAATCAGACGATTGCTCGCCGTGCGGCGAGCGCTCTTGCCGTGCTCGCGCTGTTGCTCGTTTCGGCGATGCCAGTTGCGGCACATGCGACGTTCCCCGACGGCTCAGACATCCCGCAGGGCGGCGACGGTGCCGTGATCCATATCAGGATCCCGCACGGGTGCAACGGCGCACCGACCGATGCGGTCTCGGTGCAGCTCCCCGATGGGGTCGTGAATGCCAAGCCAGAGGCGCTCGCGGGATGGAAGGTTGCGACTGAACGCGTTGCTTCGGCGCCCTACACCCTCTGGGGAACCACCTACACCGATCGAGTTGGCGTGGTGACCTGGAGCGGCGGATCGCTTCCGGCAGATCAATACCTTGATTTCGGGATCAGCGCCGTCTTCACGATGGAGCCAGGCGAGTACACGGTGCCGGTGACGCAGAAGTGCGGAGCAGACACCGTCGCCTGGATTGAGATCCCAGGGGCCGGCCAGACGGAGGATGATCTCGAGCACCCTGCTCCGACGATCACTGTCGTCGCCGCCGCTGGCGATGGAAGCATGGGTGGTGACATGAGTGGCAGTGGTGGTGCGTCAACCAGTTCGTCGACATCGACGGATCTGCTGGCCTACGTCGCCATCGTGGCCGCACTCGTCGCCCTCGGCGTAAGCGTCTCCTCGCGACGAAGCAACGCCGCGAAGCGCTGAGTCGGCAGCACACTCGAAATCGATGACGGGCGGCCGTCGAGATCGACAGACGGTGAGGAGGCCTTTCGGCCTCCTCACCGCGCTGCTCGCAGTTGCCTGTTGGTCGCTCTCGTTCGCCACACCCGTTCTCGCACACGCAGAGGTGATCGACACCAGCCCGGGTGACGGAACGGTGGTCACGGCCCCGCCCGCCGCATTTTCGATCACCTTCAACGAGGCGGTGGGCGTGGAAAGCGATAGCGTCAAGATCTACAACGCGGCTGGTCGCCAAGTCGACTCCACTGCGGAATCTGTCGCCGGCACTACGTTGACGCAGCCGCTCGACCCGCTCCCGTCGGGGTGGTATCTCGCCACCTGGCGCGTGATCTCATCCGACGGACATGTGGTGGAGTCTGCGGCGTCATTTGGCGTCGGATCTGCGGATGAGGCGTCCAGAAAGGCGGTGCTCGCCCTCCGCAGCTCTGAAGCTCCTCTGTTTTGGGCAGTGCGATTTGCCGCCGATCTCTCGCTCCTCGTCGCAGTCGGCGCACTCTATGCCTGCGTTGCATTGCGCGCCAAGGGTCGCAATGTGAGGCGGTTCGCCATCGGCGCGGTCACCCTCGCTGCGTTCGCGTCGCTCCTCTGGGTGGCGATGCAGGTACTGCTCGGAGGGGCGGCATGGCTGACGACGGGGAACGCGCTTGGCGGCATCGCGCGGGTCCTGCTTCTGAGCGGAGCTTCAGTCGCCTCGAAGCGAATGCCTCGCGTCGCTGTTGGGCTTGCGCTCGCGGCACTTGCGACGCTCGCCGTTGGCGGCCACCCAGGTGCCGCTGCCACATCCTCTGCGCTCTTGGTTGTTCATCTCGTTTCGGCCGCACTCTGGATCGGCGCTGCTCCGGCACTCGTCGTTGCGTATTTGGATCGAACCGTGGATGACCCCTCGATGCTCGAGACGATCCTGCGGTTCTCGCGAAGCTCGGCCGTGGCGATTGCGTTCGTGTTCGGAGGCGGCATCGTGCTCGGGTGGCTCCTCACTGATGGACTTGCGGGCGGCCTCTCCGCGTATGTGTTGCTTCTGTGCGCGAAGTTGCTGCTGGCGGTCGCAGCACTTCTCGGTGGAGCGTTGATGCGGCGTCGGCTGCGCGCTGGGACCGCGAGCCGCACGTCGGCCGCCCGCCTCTTCGCGCTCGACACGGTTACGGTCGTGGCGATCGCCGCGCTCTCGGCCGGCCTGACGCTCGGGTCGCCGCACGCGGGTCATGCGGGCCATTCTGGGCATTGCGTCGCCACGATCGAAGGTGCGACCGTCAGCATCACGTTGAGTCCCGGAACGATCGGCGCGAACCGCGTCCTCATCTCCGGCGTCGCGCAAGCGGAGCGCGTGCGCCTTGAAACCTCCTTTCGGCCAAAGAGCGAGCGACTTGTAGCGGAACTGGAGGCTTCATCGGGCGCGTGGCAAGGCGGAACTGTATTCCCTGTCGCAGGCACGTGGGAGGCAACGCTTGTGGTCGGGAAAGATCAGTTCACCGAAGTGCGCGGCTCTTGCACGCTGGAGATCGCCCCGTAGTGACTCAACGAGCGACGCACACTGCCATCAAAGTTTCTACCCTCGTCTCGTTGGGCTAAATGTTGGGTACGTTGGGTAGAAATAGGTCCCGAACCTGCTGTTTCTGTGCTCAAAACGGCCCCGTAACCCGCTTGCCGATGTTTACGAAACAGCTGCTCTACCACTGAGCTACATCGGCGTCGGAGGGGGATTGTAGCGGAGCGGGCCGCTGGGGCGGAACCTCGGTAGGATGCGCAGGCCCTCCAAATGGAGGCCCAACAGGGGGAGAAGTCATGACAAAGCACATCCCAGTCCGCACCATGGCCGACGTCAAGGAGCCACTCGTGCTCTTCCTGATCGGCATGCGCATCAATACGTTCTGGCGCGTGTGGGAGTGGCTCCCGTCGTTCCTCGCGATGGGGCCAATGATCGTGGAGCTCTACAAGAACCCCGAGCTCGGCTTCTTGAGCGCACGCACCGAAATGGCTGGCCGAACGATCACCGTGATCCAGTACTGGAAGTCGTTCGAAGCGCTTGAGGCGTACGCCGCAAACAGCGAGCGCAAGCACCGCCCAGCGTGGACCGCCTTCTACAAGCGTGCGACGAGCGGCACCGGCGCCGTGGGCATCTTTCACGAGACCTATGTGATTCGCCCAGGCGAGGTGGAGTCGCTCTATGTTGATATGCCCACCGAATTTGGGCTCGGTGGTGCCATAGGAACGAAGCCGGTGACGTCAAAGAGCGAGACGGCGCGCGAGCGCAAGGGGTAGGCGCATCCTGTACCGTCGGCACCAGCGTCGGCTTGTACAATCACCCAATGGCAACGCGCGTAGCATCACGGTTCTATTACGGC
Source organism: uncultured Chloroflexota bacterium (assembly GCA_903864185.1). Classification (GTDB taxonomy): domain Bacteria; phylum Chloroflexota; class Limnocylindria; order Limnocylindrales; family Limnocylindraceae; genus Limnocylindrus. The sequence goes on from CAIPEX010000016.1 coordinate 31,802, forward strand.
TGGGTGGTGGTTGCGGCGACCGCCGTGGCAATCCTCTTCGCAGCGGGAATTCGTGTTGCGCCTGGCGCATTCCTCCTTGACATGGCGAACTCCACCGGCTGGTCGCGTGCGTCGCTCTCACTCGCCGCGGCGATAGGGCTTCTTGTGTACGGATTCACCGGACCAGCAGCGGGCTCACTCATGCTGCGCATTGGATCGCGCAAGGTTGCAACGGCAGCGCTGCTCATCACCGCGGCGGCCTTGGCCGTTACGAGCGTCGTGCAAGAGGAGTGGCAGCTCACGCTGACCTTCGGTCTCCTCTCCGGAATCGGAACGGGCTTAATTGCAAGCGTCTTAGGTGCGACGGTCGCGAATCGATGGTTCGTTCGTCACCGCGGTGTGGTGATCGGCATCTTTGGCGCCGCTTCAAGTGCGGGACAGCTGATCTTTTACCCGCTCCTTACCTCAATGGTTGAAGGCTCTGGCTGGCGCGGATCGGCCCTCACCTTGGCCATCCTTGCTGCGCTCTTGTCGATTCCGATCGCGCTGCTTTTGCGCGATGACCCGGCAGATCTGGCCGTCAAGCCACTCGGCGAGAGCGCGACGGATCGACCGGTGCAGCGAACCTCTGAGGAGGGCACGATGCGCCGCGCGCTCCGCACGCCGACCTTCTGGTTGCTCGCCGGCACCTTCTTTGTGTGCGGCTTCTCGTCAAACGGCGTCGTGGGGCAGCACTTCATTGCGCATGCTGTAGACCACGGATTCACTCCAGGGGTTGCCGCTGAAGCGCTTGCGCTGATGGGCATCTTCAATTTCTTCGGAACGATCGCCTCAGGATGGCTTACCGACCGCATTGATCCGCGCAAGCTCCTCTTTGTCTACTACCTCTTCCGCGGTGTCAGCCTGCTCACCCTTCCAGTGATTCACGATTCGCTCGGCATCGTGGCGTTTGCGGTGCTCTTTGGGATCGACTACATCGCGACGGTGCCACCCACGATTGCCCTCACCGCCGATACCTTTGGCCGAAGAAATGTTGGCGTGGTGTACGGGTGGGTTTTCGCCGCACACATGGTTGGCGCCGCGGTAGCTGCTTGGGGCGCGGGCATCATTCGCGATACCCAGGGCTCGTACACCATCGCCTTTATCTCTGCGGCGCTGCTCGCTGGCCTGGCAAGCCTGGCGGCGTTGATGATTCGACGCCCTACCGTACCGACCGCCGCCTCATAAATCTCCCCCGCACGCAGAGGTGATGGGGAGTACGCTGCAGTCGTGAGCACCCCTCGGCATCGGCACCCAGTGAACCAGGCCCTCATTGATAACGCCCCACTTGGCGCGCGCATCGCCGACGCCGTGACGGGCTTTATGGGGAGCTGGCGCTTCCTGATCCTGCAATCCATTCTGGTTGCCTTGTGGATTGGTGGAAATATTCTCTTGTTCTTTCACTTCGACGCGTTCCCATTTATTTTGTTGAACCTCGCGTTTAGCACCCAGGCCGCCTATGCGGCTCCACTCATTCTGTTAGCAGGTAACCGGCAAGCGGCGCGAGACCGCGCCACCCTGGAACACACGGCGAAAGAGGCAGACGAGGAGTTTGAACAGAACCTGGAACTGCTTCGCCGAACCGAGGCGATTGTTGAGCGCATTGAGCGAATGGAGCGCGTAGTACTGGCGATCAGCGATGCCGTACTTCGTGAGGTGGTTCCCGATGACGCAACCAAGCGAAACCTTGACGAGGCTGCCAAGCGTGTTGCGCGAGAAGAGAAGCGCCCGTAACTTTCCGCACTGAACCGCTGATTAGCGAGCGCGAAACAAAACCTCTGCCGCCGGCGTTACCGCTGCAGCTCGCTCCGGCGCCGACTGAAAGCCCCAGTACATGTTGGTGTGCTTGATGATCACGTCGGGAGGCGGCGCACCCCACTCAGTCATGTCTTCGGTGGTGTGGGCGTCGCTGACGAGCGTCACGTCGTAGCCGCGGGTGAATGCGCCGTGAATCGTTGAGCGAATGCAGGCATCGGTCTGCGCGCCAACCACCACTAGGTGCGCCACATTGGCGGCGGCAAGGGCCGCCTCTAGGTCAGTCGCCTCGAATGAGTCGCCGTAGCGCTTGTGTACGAGCGGCTCGCTCTCTCGGCGCACCAGCTCCGGTACGTACTGCCAGGCGTCGCTGCCAATAGGCATCTGCTCGTCGGAGTGCTGCACCCAAACAACGGGCGTGCCAGATGCACGCGCCGCGGTGAGGAGCGTTCGGATATTGGCGATCACTGCATCGCGCTGGTGGGCGGCGCCAACAACGCCGACCTGCACGTCGATGACGAGGAGGGCGGTCGTTGCTCGGTTCGGCAGTGTGCTCATCGTCGCGGGAGTTTAGCAATTTGCGGCGGGCCAGGCCCAGTAGGGGTAGCTCGCGCCATGCAGGCGATGATTGGGATGAACAGGCTCGTCGTGGCAGAACTCACGGCCGCCTACGAGGGCGAATAGGGTCAAATTTGCAGCTTCGGGTTTTTCCATCGGCGCTTTGCTATGGTCTCCCTCATGAGTAGTGCACGATCACTGTCCCGCGTCCTCTTTGGCGTCAACGCGATCGCTGCGTGGATCGGCTACGGCGGCCAGCTGCTTGTCAACATCTTCTACCTCGTACCCGCAGCCGCCCAGCCAGATCCGAACATCGTTGGCCACAGCGACCCAGGGTGGGCCGGCTCGATCGGTCGCGTGTTCGACTCGTTCAGCTTCTTTACCAACTGGGCCAACCTGATCGTCTGCATCACGTTGACGGTGCTCTTCCTTAATCCTGAGCGCACCGGTCGCTGGTTCAACACCTTGCGTCACACGGGCATCCTCATGATCACGATGGCGGGGATCCTCTTCCACATCTTGATCGCGCCCTACTACGCACCGGAGAGCTGGCATGCACTCACGAGCCTCTTCGAGCACTACATCACACCAATCGTGACCGTGCTCGTCTGGGTCGCCGTTGGGCCGCGCGGCACCTACACATTCAAGGAGACCTTCAAGGTCTTCATCATTCCGATCATCTATCTGATCTACACCTTCACGCGCGGTGCGATCGCCAGCGTCTACCCGTACGACTTCTTCAACGTGGTGAAGTGGGGCTACCCGTCGGTGCTCACCCTCGTGGCCGAGGTCATCATCGCGGGATACGTCGTCGCACTCTTCTACCTTGGCGTCGAGCGCCTCAGGAGTCATGGCCGAACCGTTCGCTAGTTCTCCGCGCGCCTAATCCGCCGCGTTTCAACCAACGATCTGCGCCCGATCCCTGCGCGCGGCAGGAGCTGTAACAGTCTGCCGATTTACCTCCTGGTTGCTCAAGATCAGCCAGAACACCCCCTTGCTACATCCGAGAATCCGTGTAGTTAACCTGCTGTTAACTACACGGTAGCAACCTGTAAACCAGCAACGTGCATTCTTGCTTTGCGCAGGATTGTGAGCGAGTAGCGCACGCTCGAAAAAGCAGGAGGAAATCGTGCGAATCACAAGGATTGCGGTGGGCCTAGCGCTCATCCTGTTTATGGGGCTTGGTGGAACCAACGTTCGCGCATCGGTTACCCCAATTATTGACGTGGTTCCGGCCACTGGCAAGATTGAGGGATCAGGCGCAACCTTTCCACTGAACCAGTACCGCGACTGGTTCTCAACCTTCACTGATATCTATCGCGACATTAAGTGCGAGTCCACGTCTGACGTCGATGCCGATGGCGAGCTCGATACTTGCACTGACCCAGACAACAACATTCGTCAATTTGATCCAGGCGTTTCTTCAAGCGGCCTTGTGCTCGGCTACACTGGGGTTGGATCGGGTACCGGCAAGTCAAACTTCTATAGCGCGGATTGCCGCAAGGCGACGCAGATGTTCTCCGGAACTGACTCGTTGTTGAGCTCAACGAACTATACGGCAATCACCACCTCCTCGGGTGCTTGCAAGAGCGATGCTGACGTGCCGATTGGTGCAAGCGGATATATCATGGTCCCAGCAACCGCTGGCGCAATTTCCATGATCTACAACCTCCCAGGCCTGCTGCAGTACACCTCTAGCGCGAAGACGAGGACCACCGCTGCAAGCTTGAATCTTGATGCCGCCACGATCTGCAAGATCTATACGGGCGAGATTAAGAAGTGGAACGACGAGGCAATCGCAAATCTCAATCCACTTGTGAAGAAGAGTGGCACAGGCTCACTTCCAAATCAGAACATCATTACGGTTGCTCGCGCGGAAAGCTCGGGCACCACGTTTATCTTCAGCACCTATCTCGCGAAGGCAAATGACGACGCAACGATGCGTCAGTGTGGTTTCAACACCGGGTTTGGTAAGACGAGCACGGTTGGCGAAACTCTCACCACTGATGCTTACGTCTCTGGCGACCTGATTCCGCAGGAGGAGGTCCTCAGTGCGAAGTTCAACGAAATTCGAAAGATCAACAATGGTGGAACTGTAAACCCAATCACTGGTAAGGCTGCCAATGGCGGAATTGCATCGTACGTGAAGGCGACGCCATACGCGTTTGGCTATGTTGAGCTCTCGTATCAGATTAAGTACAGTCTCAAGGCTGCAAAGCTCCGCACGGCAACCAACGCACAAGGTGGAAAAGCGAACTATCTTGCGCCATCCGTCGCCGGTGCCACTTCGGCGTTGAACGTGGCATATGGAACCAACGCGAAGATCAACGCGTCGAAGGTCATCAAGCCACCGACGACGGCGATTAGCGCGGGAGGCTTCATCCACCCTGTGATGCAGTCCGGATTGACGTCCTACCCAATCGTTGGTGTGACGTGGATCCTCACCTACACACAGTGGGGAAGCGGTGCAAATAAGAACATCTCGGAAGTTTCCAAGGGTCAGGTCCAAGGGCTCGTTGCCTTCTTGGACTGGGCACTCGACGAAGGTCAGGCCTCGTACAACCTGTATCAGGGCTACGCCCCACTTCCAGTAGCTCTTCGTAACAAGGCGCAAGCTGAGTTGCTACGGATCGAGTTTGACGGGTCAAGCGTTCACCCGTAACCGATACGATTGAGCGTATGATTTCGGGGAGGTGTCCGAGAGGCACCTCCCCGAAATTGTTACATAGGGAGAAAGGAGGCGCAGCATGGCGTTCAACATAACTAGATCGCGAAGTCTGCTCTCTCCTGATCGCACATTCCGCGCTATCACCCTCATGGCAGCGGTTACCACAGCAACAATTTTGGCAATTATCTTTGTGGTGCTCGCACTTGGCTCAATCCCAGCGCTCACTGCATCTTCATTTGTTGATTTTATCGGCACCAACGCAGGGCCGATTTTCGGAACAGTAGCCACGGCACTGATCGCTATTGCCGTAGCCGGGCCAATTGGCATTCTTGCCGCGGTCTACCTCGTTGAATTTGCTCCTAAGCGCTTAGCAGTCGTCCTCACATTTATCGTCGAGCTGATCGCCGCAATACCGTCAGTTGTCTTCGGCCTATGGGCCGTCAATGACCTCTCCATTCGCTTGCGTGACTCCGTTGAATGGTGGATTGCAAGCACCTTTGGCAAGTTCATTCCATTCTTGAGCGAAGACAGCAATAACCCCGCTGCCGACTCCGTATTCCGTGCCGGCTTTCTCGTCGGCATCATGATTATTCCCCTTGTGGTTGCGTTAAGTCGAGAAATCATTCGCGCTGTCCCAATCTCACTCCGTGAGGGCTATATCGGTATGGGCGCGACGCGCTGGGAAACCATCCGACACGTTGTTCTACCAACTGCCCGTATCGGCATCACTGGCGCCCTCATGCTGGCTCTCGGCCGTGCACTAGGCGAAACGATCGCCGTAACCATGGTGATTGGTGGGTCAAACGATGTGCCAGGGAGCCTTTTCCAGCCGGGCTCAACCATCGCAACCCGTATTGCCACCACCCTTCCAGAGGCAAATCCAGATGTGAAGTCTGTGCTGATTGCCCTCGGGGTCATCCTCTTCTTCGTCTCTTTGGGATTGAGCCTCGCAATGCGCCTCGCCGCACGTCAAACCGCTAAGATTACCGCGAGCGTGAAGTGACCACGGCGCGAACGCACGAGATGCTCGAGGCAGGAAATAATCGAGATTCCCGGCGTCGCGCGTGGGACCGATTTATGCGACTCAGTGCACTAATAGCCACAATTGCGGCGATCATTCCGCTCATCGCGCTGATCTACTTTGTAATAGTACGAGCGATTCCATGGCTTGATGCAGAGCTTTTTGTGAATAATCCACTGGATAAACCGTCGGGAATTAGCAATGCAATTTTTGGATCACTGCAACTAACCACGGCCGCAATACTAGCGGTCAGCCCAATCGGAGTCCTCGCGGCGATCTATCTTAATGAATATGCGTCGCCGCGTGTGGCCTCGTGGTCCGAGTTGGTGATAGACGTGATGCTTGGCGTCCCTAGCATTGTTGTCGGCATGTTCGCCTTCATGGTGGTTGTTCCGCAACTCGGCGTTTCGGCTGGCTCTGGAGTGGTTGCCATCGGCATTCTCATGTTGCCAATCGTGGTCCGCACCACACAAGAAGTGCTTCGATTAGTGCCTTCCAGTGTGCGTGAGGCGTCGCTGGCACTCGGCGTACCCGTGTGGAAAACCGTGATTTTCGTTGTGTGCCGAACGGCATTCTCAGGAATTTTGACCGCCGTAATTTTGGCCTATAGCCGGGGCCTCGGCGAAACGGCGCCGCTACTTCTTACCGTGAGAGGGACGTTTGCACAGAACTGGCTTGACTTCGGAACCACGATGAATGCTTTACCACTCACGATCTATTCGTACTCCGGGGCGGCAGACTCACGCACACTGGGTCAGGCTTGGGCTGCTGCACTGCTGTTGATGGTGTTGGCGCTAGCCCTCAACATTGTTGTTCGAGCACGAACCGTGAATAGTCGAGTAGCGTAAAGAGGAGGATGAACATGCCGAGCGATGAAAGCATCAAAACGTCAACGGGGGTGACAACGAGCCGTCGCACTGAGCCAGTGAGCGCTGAAAAGGCTGCGGACGACGCATACCCAACATCATCTAAGTACGCGCTCGAACTTAACAATGTAGAAGCGTTCTATGGCACGTTCCGAGCCGTCGCTGGCGTAAGCCTGAAAATTGCACCGAAGTCGGTCACGGCCTTCATTGGGCCATCGGGCTGCGGTAAGTCAACGCTTCTCCGCGTGTTGAATCGGATGCACGAGACGCTCCCTGGCACTTCCGTAAAGGGTCAGACCCTCCTTGACGGAGTTGACCTGTATGGCCCGAAGGTAGACCCGGTCCGCGCTCGCCGTTTGGTCGGAATGGTTTTCCAGAAGCCCAACCCGTTCCCAACCATGTCAATCTTCGAAAATGTGATCTCTGGCCTGCGCCTTGGAGGGGTGCGTTCCAAGAGCGAGTTGGAGAGCGTTGCTGAGACCTCTCTTCGCAAAGCGGCCATCTGGGACGAAGTGAAAGACAAGCTGCACCAACCTGGGACATCGCTCTCGGGTGGGCAGCAGCAGCGTCTCTGCATTGCCCGCACGATTGCAGTCAAGCCTGAAATTGTTCTCATGGACGAGCCATGCTCAGCGCTTGACCCGCTCGCAACCTTGAAAGTTGAAGAGTTGGTGCGAGAGCTTGCAGTGGATTATACGATCGTGATTGTGACCCATAATATGCAGCAGGCTTCACGCGTATCCGACACCACCGCCTTCTTCTCGATGGACGAACAGCGCGCTGGATATCTAGTCGAGATGGACGCGACGAGCAAGATCTTCACAAATCCAAAAGAGTCCCTCACAGAGGGCTACATCGCAGGACGCTTCGGTTGATGCGCGGTGGCGGGACGCTCTCGGCGCTCATGACGAGCGCTATTCTCGTTGTTGCGGCGTGCCGCCCTTCGATTGGAGAGCCGACGCCGTCGGCATCTTCAATTGCTGGCGATCTCGTACCGTCGCACGAGGTGAGCGTGTCAATCTCTCTTCCAGAAGGGAGCTCCACGCTCGCTGCGGCCATCGCCGTAGCGGCGGGTTCTGAATCGCTCGGCGGGTCTCAGATCAGCGTCTCCACCTTCACGCCATTTGCCGGCGAAGATCAGTTCCAGTCCGGTCATCGCGAGGACCAGATTGATCTCTATCTGGCGACTGCTGGAGCGGTGCTGAGCGCGCAGGAGTCGGGCGAGACCGCAGATGATTTGGTGCAAATCGCCGGTTACCAAACACGCGACTTTCGCTCTTTGATCTCGTACACCAGCAGTAAGCTCTCCTCAATTACGAGAGGCCCGATTCTAGTGCAAGGGCGCCCAGGTGATGAATTGGGCCTTCTCGCCGTCCTTGCCAGCCAAGAGATGGCCAACCCCGGGAGCACCCCTGACACAAAGGATTTGACCTTCCTCTACTCTTCTGATCCCTCGGCGCCGTTTGACATCACACCGCTCGTTGACGGTACAGCGACAACCGCCTGGGTCACTGATTTTGACGGACTGGCACGGGCCTATGAAGCGTATCGCGCCAAAAATGGAATCCAATATGGCCTCAATGGAGTCAAGCGCATCCTTACGACAAGTGCCGAAAGCTCAATCGCTGGTGCTGGGCTGTGGGCGCACAAAATCGATCTGGAAAACCAAGACTTACTGATCTCAACGGCGGCATTTCTCATCGCTCTTGGTGATGGTGCGGCTTCGTGCCGCGATAGCGCACTCGATTGCGCTGGCGTAGTTGAAGGCAACGGGCTCTCCGATCGGTTTGGTGACTCACTCATCTGGTCCATCAACGAAGTAAATCGCACAATGTGGCCAGCATCAAATGGCCTCTTCTTTGTGAATACTTCTGCGATCGACGTTGCGATTTCTGCGGCAACCGCAAGTGGATGGACCGTGTCAGTCGAGAGCACCGACCTCGTTGATCTACAGGCGTACCAACTAGCCATTGATCATCTGCCCGCGGCGCTTGATCTCACGGGCGCAGCTTGGTCGCCGATTGAGGTGATCCTCCCGCTTGACTAGCGAGCGAGTTCTGTAGGATTTGAGGCACGCGGTCCTGATAAAAGGCGCCACAGTTCCCTTTGCAGGTTTCATGCGCAACATATCGCTAAGACGATGATCTTGGCTTTGACCTCTACTATCGAGTGAGGGTCCACTCCTTAAGGGTTAAGGTCCTCCACCTCTCCTGAGGAGAGGAAGACGATATCCTCGGCGATATTCGTCACCCGGTCACCAATGCGTTCGAGGTAGTGACCAGCGAAGAGGGCACCAGTCCCCGTCTCAATTTTTTCAGGATCGTCGCGCATCGCCTTGAGCACCTGCTCAAAGATGCGTCGGTAGATCGCATCAACCTCGTCATCCCGGCGTGCCACGTCACGTGCAGCGTCAACATTGCTATCAACGAGAGCGCGAATGATCTCTTTTACCTGGTCGGCGACGAGTCGACCCAGCTCGGGGATCTCGCCATCGTCCTTCAGGTGGGGGAACGGCGCCATGCGCTGGGCCTGCTTTGCCACCGAGGCTGCATGGTCGCCCATGCGCTCCAGCTCATAGGAGACATGATCGAGCGTCAAGAGGTACCGCAGGTCACGCGCGACCGGACTCTGCAGTGCGATCACGTCGGCGATCGCAGATGTTGCGTGGCGCTGCAACTCATTGATTTGGGTATCGGTCTTAATAACCTTGAGGGCAGCTTCAGCGTCATGGTTCGCGAAGGCGGCAATTGCAGCGTGGATCTGCCCCTCTACGAGCATTCCCATGCGAAGAACATCGTCTTTGATCTCTGCAAGCGCAGAGTCGAACCCTGGTCGACTGGCGTGCGTGAGGTCTTTTGGATCAATATTTGCCATATCGGACATTCTGCCTCCTTGCGTTGGTCTCCATCATAGCCTGTTGGCAGACCAAAATCTAGAAGCGCCGCCGCAGTTCGTTACCAGAATGTTAATGCTGCCGACGTTGCTACGCGTCGTTGCGGGCGATATATCCGACGCCTCGAACCGTTTGGAGCAGGGTTGGATTTGCCGAATCCACTTCGATGAGTTCGCGCAGCGCATGCATATGTACGTCAACGGTGCGGGTCTCGCCGGGATAGTCCGTACCCCACACGCGGGCGAGCAGCTGTTCGCGCGTGAAGACCTGCCCCCGGTGCTCAAGGAGGAATGCGAGCAACTGGAAGGCTCGGGGTTTTAGCGGTAGCACCTCTCCCGCACGGGTGACACGGTGGCCAGCAAGGTCAATCTGCACCGCGCCGAAGTCAATGATGTTCTTCTCCGACGAGGCCGATGCAGGGTCGATCCTGCGCAGTACTGCGCGGACGCGTGCACTCAACTCGCGCAAGCTGAAGGGCTTCGTCACGTAGTCATCGGCGCCAACTTCAAGGCCGAGAACCTTGTCGAGCTCCGCGTCGCGGGCGGTCAAGAGGATGATCGGCGTCTTCGACTCTGCGCGGATCAGCCTGCATACCTCCACGCCAGAGAGCCCCGGCATCATGATGTCGAGAATGACCAGGTCGGGCCTCCCCTCGCGAAAGGCTGCAAGCCCGGATGCCCCGTCGCTCGCTTCGAGGACCTTGTAACCCTCGCTCACAAGCGCCTCCGCGACAGATGTGCGGATAACGGGCTCGTCGTCAACCACGAGGATAGATTGGCGCAACATGCATGGTTAGTATAGGCAGAGAAGAAGAAGGGGTTGTATGGAACCACTTGTCGTCGTCTCTGCTGCGCTGATCGCCATCGTGCTGGCTGCTCTGGTGTGGCGCGCCGGCCTGCGTCGCGGGCGAAGCATTGCGCACGAAGCCGCGAGCTATAACGCACGCGGCGTGGCTGCCGACCTCGGCGGCGCCGTAGCGCGTGCGACTGACGCACGCGATGACACCTCTGCGTTGGCGGCTGGCATCGGCAGCGGACTCATCAAGCTCGACGGCGATCTTCGTGTTACTGCGGCCAACGAGCTCGCACACACGATCCTCGGTCGACCAGCCGGATCGCTGCTCGGCAAGAGCACACTCGAAGCATTCGTTGACATCCATATCGAAGAGTTCATTCAGCAGGCTGTCGCGCTCATTGCGCCAACAAGCAGAGAAGATTTCAGCATTGGCCGCGGGAGAACCTGCATGGTGACGGTCATCCCGATTCCAGCAAAGGGGTACTGGGTGTTCATCCGCGAGACATCAGAGCTCACGCGCTTGCGCCGAATTCGCACGGAGTTTGTCGAGAACCTCTCCCATGAGTTGCGCACGCCCGTCACTGCGATCGGGCTCCTCTCAGAGCTGCTGGCCAGCGACACTGCCACTCCAGGTTCAACATCTGAAAAAACTCGTGAGCGCATTCTCCAGATTGAATCTGAGGCAATCCACCTCGGCCAGATGATCAACGAGCTCTTAGACCTCGCCCGCATCGAGAGCGGCGAGGGGATGTCGATGAACGACACGATCGATCTCGATGCTGTTGTGCGCTCGTCTGTTGATCGGCTTCAGCCGTTTGCCAATCAGGCACGCGTGAAGATCGCTTCTCACTCTATCGGTGCGGTGCCGCTTGGTAGAGAGGGGAACGCAACCCGACTCGCTCAGGCAATCGTCAACCTACTCCACAACGCGATCAAGTTCTCGCCCCCTGAAAGCACCGTAGAGGTGCAGACGTCACAGTCACCCGACGAGGTGCGGATCACCGTTACAGACCACGGCGTCGGGATTTCGCGGGCCGACCTCGATCGCATCTTCGAGCGCTTCTATGTTGCGGACCGGGCGCGCTCAAAGGGGGGTGGCACCGGCCTCGGCCTCTCGATCGCACGCCACATCGTTGAGGCACATGGCGGCACGATTCAGGCCAGCTCGAATCTCGGTGAAGGCTCTACGTTTACGGTTGCGTTGCCGCGGCGCTAATCAGCGCTCGTCGTTGTACGTCCACACATCGATTGCATCAAGGTCAACGGTTGTGATGCCATGTGCTGCGAGCGCACCGGCAATCTGCGCGCGGTGCTCGGTTGCATGGTGCACCGCCTGGTTGATGAGGACCCAACGCGGCACCGAGAGCGACTCGCCGCTGAATGAGATCCACTGAAGGACCTCGGCACCTGGAAGATGCGCGGCCGCCCGGAGGCGCGTATCGGCAGCGGCAAGTGCCGCGCCGAGCGCTGCGAGGTCTGCTCCGCTCACCGGCAGTTCGCGCTTCTCTGCACGCGGTTCGCCATAGAGCCGCTGTGCGTAGTTTTCTGCTGCCGTTGTGACGTGGTGCGCGATCGCCCCAACGCTCCACTCAGATCCAGGCGCAGTGTGCGCGAGCGCCTCGGGGGTCAACGCAGCCAACTTGCCGAAAAGGTCGGCATTCGCCCACGCCATGTGGCCGAGCATCTGGTCGAGCGTTGTTTCAGGCATCTGATCCATTCGCAGAGATTAGCGCCTTCGACGTGGCACCGCTCTCCGTGAACGCGTTCGTACCCGGAGCACGATCGCAGAGAGTGCAGCTGCCATGAACGACGCCGCGAGTACGCCAACCTTTGCTGCACCAAGTGACGCGGGATCAGTAAACGCGAGTTCACCAATGAGTAGCGCAACGGTGAAGCCGATCCCTCCGAGGGTGCCAACGATCGCGATGTCGATCCACTCCACGCCGTTGGGGAGCCGAGCACCGGCGAGTGCCGCCATCAGGCGCGCGGTGATGAAGATGCCGAGCGGCTTGCCAACAAATAGCCCAACGACGATGCCGAGGAAGATTGGAGAGTCGATCTGGGCCGCGCCACTCAGTGTGCGGAGATCAACTCCGGCCGCAAAGAGGGCAAACGATGGGACCGCGACCCCCGCGCTGAACGGGTGGAGGCGTCGAGATACTCGCGCAGCAGGCGCACGCTCTTCGCGCGGATCTCTTCGTACCCGCGTCAAGAGGCCGAGCACAACGCCAGCGACCGTTGGATGGATACCAGCGTTATGAACGGCAAGCCAGGCGCAGAGCGCCAGCGGGAGGTAGATGAG
>CAIPEX010000017.1 GCA_903864185.1 uncultured Chloroflexota bacterium
CGTGGGGCTGCAAGTGAGCAGACGAGGAGCGCCACGAGCAGTGAGCTAAACAGGAGGTGCCGGCGCTCAATCTGTGGGTTCATAGCGTGAGTATCATCCGTTCTCGTGCCAGCAGCCTGTCACTCGGGGAGAGAGAGCCCCGCCCGCTGCGCGATTGCTGCCGCTGCACGGTCTGGCGCACCTGCAAGCTCGCCGCGAGGGCCGAGGTGGCGCTCGCTAAAGGCCCGCCATGCCGTTCCATCTACGTGTCCGCGCGTGATGGCCCCTGCGGCTGCGGTGGCATCAGCCACCAGGTCGCCGATGAACTCGCTGGAGGGCTCCGCTGGATCAAGGAAGAGGCCAGGGTGTTCCCGATATGCAGCCGCGTCACCCATGTCGATAACGAGTGGTCGCTCAAGGAGTGACCAGAGGAAGATGCTCGACGAGTAGTCGGTCAGCAGGACATCCGCAATGGGGAAGAGATCCTCAAGGGGGAGCGCAGCATCAAGAATGAGATCGGCACCGGCGAGCGCTGCATCATCGGCAACGTGCGCGTGGCCTTTTGCGACGATGGTCCAATCAGCCGGGAGTTTTGACCGTAGTTCTTTCAGTGATATTCCGCCGCCGATCGATCGGCCAGCGCCACGGCCACGAAATGTTGGCGCGACGAGAAGGATGCGCTTGCCGGCAAGTTGTGGCCATCGTGCAAGTACGGCATCACGTGCAGCTGCTACACGCGTTGCATCGGCGAGCCATGCGCCACGGAGTGGGCCGACAGCAGCAACGTCCTCTCTCGGCATGCGAAAGGCTTCAGCGAATGGGGTTCGCGCAGGCTCTCCACTGACCAGTGCGAGCGAGTAGCCGCGATGCAGTACGGCGTCGAGTGAGGCACTCTCATGCATACCGCCGTTCACCGCGTGGCCGAAGCGCTTGTAGGCGCCCTCTGCGTGCCACGCCTGCACAACGATCGTTCCGCGACGGCGCGGGACCACATGGACCGGAAGCCATGCGTTATCGATGATCGTGATGCGTGCGCGCTGGAGATACCAGGTCCCGGGAATCGTGCGGAGCAGGTAGGCGATCTTCGCGCGGAGGCTGTAGCCGTATGGCTCAAGGAGGTGGCGCTGCCGCAGGTGCGGCTGGAGCCGGCTCATTGCGCTACTCAGCGCAGCCAGCTGTGGTGAGAGGTGGGCGCCACGGGGCGATGCGACAAGGAGCTCCTCCCTGATCGGGAAGAGCGAGGCGATCAGGCCTACAAGCCGAAGAACCGCCGCTGCAGCAGCAAACTCAAGAGCGCTCATGGGTGGAGCCTATACTGCCGAGCGATGGCACGGTTCTTCTCAGCCCTCTACCGATGGTTTCCACTCCGCACAATCCTGCGGGTGGGAGCAGCACGCCTCGGAGGGATCTTTGCCTCTTTGCGCCCCGTCCAAAACCGTATCTATATTGCAGCCCCGCACGATCGAACACTGCGGGGCAGTCTTCGACTTATCCATGATGAACTTGATCGTCAGTCACCCCTGCCGGGTCTACTTGTTGAGTGCCGTTCAGTGATCCAGGGACTTGACCACATTGCGCTCGCACGCAGCATTAGCGGGCTCATCTTGACAGTGCGAGGTGCATATCGTGTCGCAAGCTCCCGTGTCGTTCTTGTCGATGACTACTACTTCCCGATCTACCTCATTGCGCGCCGCCCAGGAACCACGGTCGTTCAAGTCTGGCATGCCTCCGGTGCATTCAAGCGATTTGGTCGTGCAACCCTTGGGAAAGGGTGGGGAGCAGATACCGATTTCATTCGTCACGTCCCTATTCACTCAAACTATGATCTTGCCCTCGTCTCTTCTGCATCGGTTGCACCAGCCTATGCCGAAGCGTTTGGTGCACCAATTGCAATCTTCACCGCGCGCTATGGAATGCCAAACACCGACCCTCTCATTGACCCAGTACGGAGTGCAACTGCACGTGAAAAAGCTAGGAGCAGGCTCGGTATCAGTAGCGACGAGATCGCGGTACTCTGGGCTCCAACATTCCGGGGCACGAACATTCTTGAAGCTGTTGCCCCAAGCGACCTGGATTTGGAGTTGCTTGTGTCTCAACTCTCGCCAAAACATCGCCTGATCTTGCGCATGCATCCATTTGTGCAGCAGTCGCTCAAGATTCCTGCAGCGCTTCGCGCCAGGATCATCGATGCATCGAGCGAGGAAGATATCAACGACGTGCTGCTTGCAGGTGACATTCTTGTCTCAGATTATTCAAGCTTGATCTACGAGTTCTCGCTCCTCGGCCGACCCATTGCGCTCTTTGCTCCAGACCTCGACAGGTACGAACAAGAGCGCGGCTTCTTCTTCGACTACCGAACTGGTGTTCCCGGACCGGTATTTGCCGAAACGAGTGAACTTGCTGCGTGGATCAGCGCAGCAACGTTTGACCTTGAGCGCGTCCGCGCTTTTGCCGCGCGTTCCTTCGACCGTGCCGACGGGCACGCGACGGAGCGCCTCATCGAGCAGGTGATCTTGCCCGCCTACGCTAAGAGGGGCTAGCGCCCTGCGCGGCGAGGGTATGCTGCCTGCATGAAGGTCTTCGGCGTCATCCTCGCGGGCGGCACAGGGCAGCGCTTTGGCGACGCCACCCCGAAGCAGTTCATCCGCCTCGCCGGAGAGCCTGTCCTCCGTCGTAGCACGGCCGCGCTCGCCTCGAGCGGGCTCATCGACCAGGTTGTTGTCGTCGCGAACACCGAGTGGCTGAAGGAGACGCACGATGCCGTCGCCGGACTTTTAGGCGCACCGATCAGCGTCGTCCGAGGAGGTGCGACGCGTAACGAGTCGACGCGTGCTGGCCTCACTGCGGTCGGGGCAGATGCAGGTGACATCGTTCTCATCCACGACGCAGTGCGTCCGCTGCTCAGTCGCGAGGTGATTGAACGCGTGATCGCCCCACTGCGCGAGGGCCGCGCCGAGGCAGTGGACACGGTGATCCCGACCGCCGACA
>CAIPEX010000018.1 GCA_903864185.1 uncultured Chloroflexota bacterium
CATCCCGAGCCTCTTCGTCATCATCGTTGGTGCACGAATCTTGAGTGCGCTTGGCGGAACAGGACTACAGACGATCATGATCGTCTTCATCGTGTTCGGGTGGATGGGGATTGCGCGCCTCGTTCGCGGCCAGGTACTTGCGCTACGCGAAATGGAATTCATCGAGGCGGCGCGAGCGCTTGGCGTACGGCCGATTCGCATTGCCCTGCGGCATGTTCTCCCGAACGCGATCGGTCCGGTTGTGGTGAGCTTCCCGTTCGCTGTTGGTGGGGCGATCATCGGCGAAGCGTTCATCAGCTACCTCGGGTTCGGCGTGTCAGCATCCACGCCAACCTGGGGGAACATGCTCACCAATGCCGAGGACTTCCTCCTTCAGGGGAACTGGTGGTGGCTCTTCTTCCCGGGCCTCTTCATCGTCATGACCTCGCTCTCGGTGAACATGATCGGTGATGCACTGCGAGACAGCCTCGAGCCTGAGGGACGCCGCTCATGATCAAGCGCGGCACCCCGCTCCTCCAGGTTCGGGATCTCGCGATCTCGTTCCGCACCTCGCGAGGACTGCTGCGCGTGGTTGACGGCGTCTCGTTCGACCTTGCTGCGGGTGAGTGTCTCGCTGTGGTGGGAGAGTCCGGCTCGGGGAAGACCGTCTCGGCGCTGGCACTGATCTCACTACTCAGCCGACGCCAGTCGGTGATTGAGGGCTCGGTGAAGTTCAAGGGGAAGGAGCTCGTTGGCCTCTCTGAAGATGCACTGCGGCCCATCCGCGGCGGCGGGATCGGCGTGATCTTCCAAGAGCCGCTCTCGGCACTGAACCCGGTAACGACGATTGGCGAGCAGATCTCCGAGGTGATCGTTGCGCACCGCAAGCTCAGCTGGCGCGAGGCGAAGAAGCTCGCGATCGGCTACCTCGAGCAGGTGGAGATCTCCCAGCCCGATCAGCGCGTGCGGCAGTTCCCGCACGAGCTCTCCGGCGGCATGCGCCAGCGCGCGATGATCGCCATGGCACTTGCTGGTGAGCCCTCGATGATCATTGCCGACGAGCCCACGACCGCCCTCGACGTGACGATCCAGGCACAGGTGCTCGAGGTCTTGCGTCGCACCACCACGGAGCGTGGTGCCGCCCTGCTGCTCATCACCCACGACCTCGGCGTGGTCGCCGAGACGGCCGATCGGATCGCCGTGATGTACGCCGGCCAGATCGTGGAGACGGGGAACGCCGCCGATGTGCTCCGTACGCCAGCGAGCCCCTACACGCGAGACCTGATCACCTCGATCCCCTCTTTCGCCGCGCGCGGGAAGAAGCTCGCGACCATCAAGGGGATGGTTCCGTCGCCTACCGACTTCCCGTCCGGCTGCCGCTTCGCCCCGCGATGCCGCTACGCGATCGCCGCCTGTACCACCGCAACGCCACCACTCGCCCCAGTGGGGAAGAGCCGCCTCGTGCGCTGTATTCGCGCAAAAGATGTCGCCTCGGGCGCAGCACGGAGGGCACGCTAGTGGCTGCAACGAGGCGCACCGCGAGCAAGCCGCTCCTTGAGCTGACCGACGTCAAGCGCTACTTCCGTGTCCGAGGCGGGATCCCACTCATCCGCAAGGAGCTGAATGTTCGGGCGGTCGACGGCGTGTCGCTCTCGGTTGCACGCGGCGAGACGGTGAGCCTTGTCGGGGAGTCGGGCTCGGGGAAGACGACGCTTGGTCGCGTGGCCCTCGGCCTGCAGCCAGCAACCGCCGGCCATGTGACGTATGACGGGCGCGAGATTCGCAGCCTCTCCGCTGGTGAGCGACGTGCGCTGCGCAAGCGCATGCAGATCGTCTTCCAAGATCCCTTCGGCTCACTCAACCCACGCCTCCCGATCGGTGACCAGATCGAAGAGGGACTCCTTGCGCATAAGCTGGGCGACGAGAACGCTCGCGGCAAGCGCGTGCGCGAAGTGCTCGACCTTGTTGGGCTCGATCCAGACTATGCGTCGCGCTATCCGCACGAGTTCTCTGGCGGCCAGCGACAGCGCATCGGCATCGCTCGCGCGCTCGCCGTCAATCCGGAGTTCATCGTGCTCGACGAGCCGGTCTCCGCGCTCGACGTCTCCATCCAGAGCCAGGTGCTCAACCTTCTCGCTGAGCTGCGCGAGGAGAAGGGGCTCACCTACCTCTTCATCAGCCATAACCTCGATGTCGTCGGCTACTTCTCTGACCGCGTTGCCGTGATGTATCTCGGCACGGTGGTCGAGATGGGCCCCGTCGAGCAGGTCTTCGAGAAGCCGCAGCACCCGTATACCGTCGCGCTCCTCTCCGCCGTGCCGAAGATTGAGGCGCACGACGTCAAGGATCGCCTGATCCTCGCTGGCGAGATCCCGTCGCCGATCAACCCGCCTTCGGGCTGCCGCTTCCGCACGCGCTGCTGGCTCCGTGAGCAGCTCGGGAACCCTGACCGCTGCACGACAGAAGAGCCGAAACTGGCCGCCTCGCCACGGAGCCCCGACGTGAGTGTTGCCTGTCACTTCCCGCTTGAGAATGGCCTCGCCTCGACAACGGCCAAGGGCCGTCAGGCGATCAAGGTGAAAACGAAGGCTGCGTCGACGAAGGCTGTCCCGAAGTCTGCTCCGAAGGGGCGAACCACCAAGAAGCGCTCGGCGCGAGCCTAACCCTTCGCGCTAGCGCGACCCTCCGGCATCGGCGCGAAGGTGCGCCACCGTTGACGCTGCATAGCGCTCACGCAACGCACGTGCCGCCTCTCGTCGTGCTCCACCTGCCGGTTCGTAGCGGCGTGCTGGCGCAACGATGGCACTCGTCGCCTCACGCAGTGAGGCATACGCGCCAATCCCCGTCCCAGCAACTGCGGCGACGCCTGCCGCTGCCGTCTCGCCGATGCGCGGAACGACAACAGGGAGATCAAAGATATCGGCACGCAGCTGCGGCAGCCCGACAGGTGGGATCGACGCACCAGAGAGTGGTCCGCTCGTTGCGCCTGTTGCGGGGCCAGAGAGGCGCACCTCGTCAATATGCAGTCCGAGGTCACGCGCAGGTGCAAGCAGGTGTGCCACGGCGAGGGCGCCCGCCTCGATTGCGGCGCGAATCAGGTGTGCTGGATTCGTGATCTCGTCGGCACTCGCGCCGGCGATAAATGCATCGCTCGCGCTGCCATGCGCGCTCCAGATTCCTGCGTCGGGCGTTCGTGCGATGAGGCTGCTCGCACTCAGTGGCAGTGCCATCGCCGCTTCGAAGAGCGCTCCGCGCTGATCACGTGCAGCCGCGGGGTGGCTTGCGAGCAGTTCATCCATCGTCCACTCCAAGATCTTCCCCGTGCCGGCGAAGGCGCCGCCAAGCACCGCAAGGTTGCCGAACGGTGCGGGGGCAGGGCCGAGCCAGAGTTCGCCGGCGCGCGCATGAGCGATGCGTGCCCCATCGCTTGGCGAGACGGCCACGGCAACGCCGCCTGCGGTTCCACCAACATCGACGGCGAGGCCGGCGCGCGTAAGTCCAGCACCCACAACAGCGGCGAGCCCATCGTTCAACCCGGCGAGTACGGGGATCCCTGCTGGGAGGCCGAGGAGGGCAGCCGACTCCGCCGTGAGCCCGCCCAAGCGGGTCCCTGGGCGAACCTCTGGAGGGAGGGCGCGCGCATCAAGCCCGACGCTCTCTCCGCGCAGAGCAGCTCGCTCCACATCGCTAAGCGAACGCGCAGGATCCCAGAATGAGGCTGCGGCAACGCCGCTGAGTCGATAGGCTGCCGCGTCCCAGGTTGAGAGGAGCCAGGCCGCCTGCGCCGCATCCTCTCGACGCTCGCGCAGATACCAGCGTGCCTTTGGCAGCTCGGCGAGGAGCCAGCCCGAGCGACCGAGTGCCTGAGCGAGTACCGACTCGTCACTCGCCGCGCGGCGATCGCGCCAGAGGATCATCGTGCCCGCGGCAGTCCCATCAGCGCGAAGCGGTACGAGGCTCGGCCCATGGCCGCAGGTGGCGATCCCGCGCACCTCGACGCGACCCTCTCCAGCTGCGATCGCGAGCGCGGCGCGGACGGTTTCGGCGACGGCGCTCCACCACGGCTCGATCGCCTGTTCGCTGCCGCCATCGGGGGTCGTGATGTGCGGACCAGCACTGCCGCGCGCGAACGAGATGGGCGCACCTGAATCGACGTCGACGAGGAGTGCCTTAACGGAGGTGGTGCCGAGATCGAGGGCGAGGATGGCTGCGCGCGTCACGAGCGGGCGCGCGGCGCGGCGGTGAAGGTCAGCGCGGTCCGGCGCTGCGGCCGTTGTTGACGTACCACCAGGCGCTCGGGAAGACGCCAGCAGCAATTGCAAGCTTGAGCACATCACCAATGAGGAACGGCGTCAGGCCCTTGGCAATTGCAGTCGCGGCATCGAAGTGCGCAGCAACGGCAAGCCATGAGACGCCGCACGCGTAGATCATGAGGTTGCCGATGACCATTGCGCCAACCGTGCCGAGAACCGTACGGTCCCAGCCGAGATCGGCGAGGCGGCCAACAAGCCAGCCGGCGCCGAGCATACCGATGAGGTAGCCGCCCGTTGGCGCGAGGGCGAGTGCGCCGCTGGTGTTCGTGACGAAGCGTTCAATCCCATGCGTGCCCGACTGAAAGACGGGTGCCCCAAGCATGCCGATCGCGAGGTAGAGGCCGAGTGAGGCGACGCTCCTGCGTGCGCCGAGCGCGGCGCCAACAAGGAGGACGCCGAATGTCTGCCCAGTGATTGGAACAGGGGTGCCAGGGATGGCAATCACCACCTGTGCCGAGGCGGCGATGAGGGCAGCGCCGACAACCGCAAGCGCGAGGCCTTGGAGGCGGGAGCCGAGCCGCTCGCCGAGGAAGACGGGGAAGAAGAAGTCGCCAAGGGTCACCCCATACTCGGCTGCGGGAATCCGTCCGAGTGCTGGCATCGAGCGCCGGATCTGCATTAGTGCCTCCCCTGGGCCCCATAGTGCTGGGCGACCCCCCATATTCTACCCCGCCAAGGGTGCGCCGCCCGCGAGGGGGTAAGATGCGGACTCGACGTGGTGGCCATCGTTCAATGGTTAGGACCGCGGTTTGTGGAGCCGCAGATGAGGGTTCAATTCCCTCTGGCCACCCCACTCCCCCTATACTCCCGCAATGCCCAAACAGCCCAACGTGCGACGGCGCCCTCTCACGCGCGATCCTGGATTCCTTCGCCTCTGGGCTGCGGAGACGATTAGCAGCCTCGGCTCAAGCATCACCGGCATTGCCCTCCCACTGGTCGCGATCACCACGCTCGCCGCTCGTCCGTTTGAGGTTGCCATCCTCAACCTTGCCGACTTCCTCCCCTTCCTCCTCTTCGGCCTGATCGCAGGAGCTGCGGTCGACCGACTCCCTCGCCGCGGCGTTCTCATTGTTGGCGACCTCGGTCGTGCCGCACTCCTCCTTGTCATACCTGTTGCCTACTTCACGAACTGGCTCAGCATTCCACTCCTCATTTGCACCGGATTCCTCGCGGGGATCCTCACCGTCTTCTTTGATGTGGCATACCAGTCGTATCTCCCGACGTTGATCCACAAGGAGGACCTCGTAGAAGGGAATAGCAAGATGGAGATCAGTCGCTCTGCCGCAGGCCTTGTTGGACCAACGCTCGCTGGAACACTTGTCACGATTATTGCTGCACCGATCGCCGTTTTCTTCGACGCAGCCTCGTTTATCTTCTCAGCGCTCTTCGTCTTCTCCATTCGGCAGCATGAGCCGGAACGCACGAAGCGGCGCACCGCTGCTGCGACACGCGTGCCGCGTGAATCGTTCCGCAGTGAGATTGCTGCAGGGGTACGGTTTGTCTTCGGTAACCCGCTCTTGCGGAGCATCGGCGGAGCAACAGCAACCTCGAACCTCTTTGCGACCGCTGGAACAACGCTGATCCTGCTCTTTGCGGTGCGCGAACTTCACCTCACACCCGCACTTGTCGGCCTCTCGTTCACCCTTGCAGGAGGAGGCGGCCTGCTCGCCGCGCTCGTTGCGGGGCGGATCTCTAAGCGCCTCGGTGTGGGGCGGACGATCTTCTTCATGATCCCGCTTGGTGGCCCCATGCTGGTGCTCGTCGCATTCGCCCAACCAGGGGCCGACCTCTTGAACATGGCGCTCTTCGCCCTTGAAGGATTCTTTGCGGTGGCCAGCGGCACGATCTACAACATCAACCAGGTGAGCCTGCGCCAGGCGATTACTCCCGAGCCAATGCAGGGCCGGATGAACGCCACGATGCGCTGGTTCGTCTGGGGGACGATTCCGATTGGCGCCCTCCTCGGCGGACTCATTGGCGAAACGCTCGGCCTCCGCGCTGCGATCGTGATCGGTGGGGTTGGCGCAAGCTTTGCCTTCGTCCCCCTCCTGTTTGGGCCGGTCCGATCGATTGTTACGATGCCAAAGGGCCCCTCGCGCTAACGGGCATCGGCAGGCTCCGCGCACGAAGGGTGGCTGAAAACCTGCAAAAACGCCTGACTGTTTACGCACGAATCCCTCGTGGCTGCGAATATCGCAGCATATCGCCTTATTTGGTGCTAATATCGTCTCCGTAGGGCTCCAACGTGTGGAATCCGCAGAAATCAGGTGTGCAATGGCAATCGAGATCCTCAAACAGATGCAACCCACCACCGCGCCGGTCCAGCACCGCGACGCGCCAGCAGCCGGGCCAACCGCCCAGATCGACCCTGCTCGGATTGCCGAACTCGCGCGCCGTGAATCTGAGCGCCTCGACGCTCGCACCCAAGGCTCAGCAGCCGCCTTTGCCCGCGCCGAGCGCACCCTCGTTGGCGGCGTCCCTTCGAGCTACCAGCGCCGTGCTCCGTACCCGATCTACCTTGAGCGCGGGCAGGGCCAGTACGTCTGGGACGTTGACGGCCGTCAGTATCTCGACGTACATAACGGGGTTGGCAGCATGGTCCAGGGCCACGCGCACCCGGTGATCGCTGAGGCGGTTGAGCGACGCATGCGACTCGGCACCCACTTCGCTGCCCCAACTGAAGATGCCTATATCGTTGCTGAGTTGCTTGCCCAGCGATGGAAGCTTCCACGCTGGCGCTTCGTCAACTCTGGCTCCGAGGCGACGATGGATGCGATTCGCCTTGCGCGCGCGTATACCGGGCGCGATGTGGTGATGAAGATCTTCGGCAGCTATCACGGACACCACGACTACGTCATGGTCGACATCGGTCTCAACACCTACGACATGGGCGACCGCGAAAACTATCCATCGATCCCCTACGGGAAGGGGATCCCTGATGTTGTCACGCAGATGACGATCGCCGTTCCATTCAACGACGCGCCCGCACTTGAGCGACGCCTCGAGCGCCTGCAGGCAGAGGGGCGCCTCCCCGCCTGCTTGATCATGGAGGCAGCGCTGATGAATTGCGGCGTGATCCTCCCAGAGCCCGGCTACCTTGCCGAGGTGCGCCGCATCACAAAGAAGTTTGGCGTTGTATGGATCGTCGACGAGGTGAAGACTGGTCTCACCGTTGCTGCAGGCGGCGCAACGGAACTCTTCGGGATCTCGCCCGACATGGTCTGCCTGGCGAAGGCGCTCGGCGCCGGCCTACCAACCGGCGCAATCGGTGCAACCGATGAGCTCTGGGGGCCAGTCCTCTCCGGCGAGGTGTTCATGGTTGGGACATTCAACGGAAACCCACTCGTCATGGCTGCCGCCCGCGCCAACCTTGAGCGCGTGATGACGCCAGACGCCTACCTCCGCCTTGGTTCAATCAATGCGCGCCTCCTTGACGGGGCACAGGGGATCATCGACCAGTATCGGCTTGCCGCATATCCCGTGGGAATCGAGTCGAAGGGTGTCATCACGTTCGCGACATCAAAGGTGGTCGACTACGAGAGCTACAAGAGCGCGCAGCAGCGCGAACTCATCGACCTCGTCTGGCTCTGGAACATGAATCGCGGCATTTTCAGCACACCAGGCCGCGATGAGGAGTGGACCCTCTCGATCGCAATGACCGATGCCGATGTTGATCACTACCTCGGCGCATTTGAGGAGCTCGCTGCCGAGCTTACGCGCTAGGACCCATCTCCCGTCGCAGGCGGAGCGCGAGCAGGGCCAGCAAGTACCACGAGACTCCAACCAGAACGACCAACGCGTGCACCGCGTGCGAGGCGATGATCCCGAGCGGCCAGAGGAGGAGGATCGGCCGGATCGATCGTGAGGTCAGCACCAGCTCCCACATCGTTTTCGGTCTCGGCGTTGCCGCGTAGTGGAGTACTCCGGCAAACACCGAGGTACCTGCAATGAGTGAGTTACTCCCGCGGACGAAGCTGAAGAGGCTCGTGGCAAGATCTGCTGCAACACTTCCGGTCAGCGAGAGCAGGAGTGCGGCAAGGTAGAGCGCGATACTGAGCGCGCCAGCGCTACTAACGAGCGCAAGGAGCACGAGTGCCGCTCGTGCAACCGTTGTGCGAGACATGCGCTCTAGCTCGCTGCGCTAGAGCGACGCTGGCGAATGATGCGCTCGAGGGAGTCACGCTCAGCAAGGGCAAAGCGTCGCAGGCGGGCTCCGTCCACGGCGGGAATCGTGCTAGCCGGATCCTCAATCTGCGCCAGCGCCACGCTCGCTGCAGCAGCGAGCCCCGCCGGGTCGCCCCAGAGGCTGAGTGGCATCGCGCGCGTCACGAGATCTCGCGCAAGTGTTGGGTCGGCAGAGCCGAGCACGAGGAGTGCGGCGGGGAGCTTGGCAACATACGGCGCTAGCAGTTCGCGCTGCCACGGCCAGGCGAAGCCTGCACCGGCAGCAAGGGTCTTCTTCACACTCCCATACCCATCATGCGAGAAGAGCCTCTCCCAGGTTGCGCGCTTCACGGCAACGCTCGGTTCGGCAGCAGCGGCAGAGAGAAGGGCACGTGCACCGCGGTCGCTCGGATCGCGGAGCACTTCGCCCCGCAGCCGCTCGGCGGTTTGCGGGAGGCCAAGCGAGGCGCCACGAATGAGCAGCGCCCAACGATGATCTTGGTCGATCTCAGCACCTTCAAGGGGGGTCTCGCCGGCGGCAACCTGCCAGCCCTCTTCAACGTCGCGCGGCGTCACGGCTGCGGTCACGAGGGCGCGCGACCAGACGATCAAGAGTCCCTCATCGCCACCCTCAGCGAGACGAGCGCGGGCGGCGGCAACGAAGCGACTCCCCCATACCTCACGCTCACCATCGGGGAGCCAGCGCATCAGCAGTGGGGCCATGGTCATCGCGATGACCTGCTGGACGATGGCGGAGTCTGGCTCCTTCGGCAGGCGCGTTTCAAGCAGGCGCGCATATGCGGTCATCGGATAACGGCCGTCGCGCACCGCCTCCCAGAGCGCCCCCCAGATCACCTGTCGGAGGAGGCTGTCGGGGATATCCTCCAGTCGCTCCGCCACAAGGGCAATCGTGGTCGGATCCAGCTCGAGCTTGCCAACAGCCAAGTCTTCGTGGTTTGCAACAACGCCGAGCGGGAGTGGTCGGCCCACTGCCGTAGGAACCTCGGTCTCGGCACCGTTCACCAACACCTCGTGCGCCTCGATCGCAATGCGACCGTTTGGCCCGGCCTGGAGGAGTGCAACCTTCAGAAGATGCTCGCGCAACACATCGTCGCCTGAGGCGACCTCCTGCGTGACGAGGAGCCGTCGGATCTTTCCATCCATATCGGGCTCGATCCGTGCGCCGAGACGATTCGGCCCACTCGTCTGCAGCCACTGCTTCGACCATGCCGAGAGGTCGACCCCGCTCCCCTCCTGCAGTGAGGCGAGGAATTCATCGAGTGTCGCATTCCCGAATGCGTGTCGCTCAAAATGGAGGCGGAGGCCCGCACTGAATCCGGCGCGCCCCAGCCGTGCACCGAGCTGCTTGAGGACGGCGCCACCCTTCCCGTAGGTGATCCCGTCGAAGTTCAAGAACGTCTGATCGGTGTCATCAACGCTGCCTGCGATCGGATGTGTCGTTGGCGCGTCGTCTTCAGCAAGGGCCCAGCGCTTCAGCTGCATGTTGAACTCGCGCCACGCCCCCGTGTGCTCAGAGCCCTCGGTGAGGCAGAGGTACGAGGCATAGGTCGCGAATGATTCATTCAGCCAGAGGTCGTTCCACCAGCGCATCGTCACGAGGTTCCCGAACCACATGTGGGCAATCTCGTGGAAGACAACCTCGGCGAGATCCGTGATGTCGCTCGGCGTTGGCGTACTGCGGAAGAGGTACCCCTCGCCGTAGGTGATCAGGCCAACGTTCTCCATCGCGCCAGGGTTGAACTCGGCACAGAAGACGTGATCGAGCTTTTCAAATGGATAGACGCGACCAAAGAGCTCGCCGTAATAGGCGAGCGCCTGTGCCGTCATCGTTTCAAAGAGGTCGTAGGAGAGGTAGCGCTCGAGCGAGCGGCGCGACCAGAGGCCGACCGGGAGTGGCTCGGCGCGGCCAGGAACCGGCACGGCGAACTGCCGACCAACATAGGCACCAGCCGCCATGGCGAAGAGGTACGCCGAGAGCGGCGGCGTCTCGGCAAAGGTCCGAAGCGCACGTCCGGTCGCGTCGGTTGCACCGCGGCTCAGCTCAGGCGAGTTGGCAAGAACGGTCCACTCTGCGGGGGCGAGGATGCGCAGCGACAGGCGCGCCTTAATGTCGGGCTGGTTGAACAGTGGCGCCATGCGATGCGACTCGTACGGCTCGAAGTTCGTGTAGACGTACTCGGCGTCGTCTTCTGGATCGATGGTGCGGAAGACCCCGTCGCCACCAGCGTCGTAGGCATTCTCGTAGGTAACCTCAATGGTGTTGGCTGCCCCTCTCTTGAGTGCGGCGAGCGGCAGATTGATGCGATAGCCGTTCCAGTCTGGTGCGTCGATCAGCGCTCCGTTGATCCGGAGCGACTCGATGGTGCGACCGCGAAAGCAGAGGAAGGTTGATCCTGCCGGCGGATTCGGGTCGAGCTGGAAGGAGATCGTGATGCGCCCCGTAAATGTTTCTGCACGCGCGTTCAGGCCAAGCTCAAGGTCGTACTGCACGTCGTGAATGGCGGCCGCTCGAGCGATCGCCTCCGACTGCGTCAGAAGGTCGCGCGCCGTGGTGGCTGGCTGGCTGATCGTTACTGGCATGGCTTGATCTTATCGGGTCGTCGCCGCACGCCATGCGGCGAGGTCAACCTGGCGCAGGCGCGGCGCAGGAGTCTCGCCAACGCCACGGCCGCGCTTGCCGATCGGCTGCCCGTCGATTGCATGGATGTCTGCGGTGAAGTCGATCGGACGACTCCCAGAGATGGAGCTCCCAACGGCGAATGTGTCGACGGGCGAACCGGCCGCCTTGAAGGCCGCGATGCGCTCAAGGGTGAGGCCGCCAGAGATGATGATCTTCGCCTGGCGTGCACCGGCGGCATCGAGCGCCTCGCGCACCTCGCGCACAAGTTCTGGCGTCACGCCGCCAAGTTCGCTCGCGCGATCGAGGCGCACGCCCGCCAGGCGCTCGCCAAGTGCTGCGGCGACCCGTGCCGACTCCTCTGCCTCATCGCGGAAGGTGTCGACCAAGACGATGCGCGGTGCCTCCGGCTCAGCCGAGCGGTCATAGGCGAGCGCGGCCTCAACCGTATCGCCGTAGATCAGCATCAACGCATGCGGCATCGTCCCGACCGGGGCGAGCGAGTTCCGCACGCTCCCTGCAGTCGTCGACGC
>CAIPEX010000019.1 GCA_903864185.1 uncultured Chloroflexota bacterium
CGCCGCGCATCAATCGCCTGATCGCCGTGAGTGACGCGATCGTCCATAAGCTTGTGGCAGAAGAGCGCAACACCACGCCGATCAGCCGCATCTATAACGGGGTCGACCTCGAGCGCTTCGACGAGCCCGGCAACGGTGCGGCGCTCCGCGCCGAACTCGGCATCTCTGCAACCGCCGAGATCGCGACGGTGGTGGGGCGCCTCGAACCAGAGAAGGGGCATCCGACGCTCATTGAGGCCTGGCCACTCGTGCACCACCACTATCCAACTGCGCACCTCCTCATCGTTGGCGAAGGGTCGGAGCGCGATCGCCTCGAAGGGCTTGCCGCCGCACACCTGCGTGCAGAGATCTGCTGCGACAGCGTGCACTTCCTCGGTCGGCGCGAAGATGTGCCGCAGATCCTTGCCGCCAGCGACGTTGTGGTGATGCCGAGCTACCGCGAGGCGCAGGGCCTCGCGATTGTTGAAGCACTTGCTGCGAGCAAGCCGGTGGTGGCGAGCAATGTGGGCGGGATTCCCGAAATGATCACGAGTGGCGAGAACGGCCTCCTTGTTCCATCACACGACCCGTCGGCGCTGGCCGCCGCGATCCTCTTGCTCTTCCGCGACCACGCACTCGGTGAGCGACTTGCAACGGCAGGCCACGAGATGGTGCATGCGCGCTTCTGCGTCGACTTCATGATGCGCGACATCGAGGCGATCTACGCACTCGCCGTTGGCGGCAGCATCGACGAGGTGCCAGATCACGCCGGTGTGTACGGCGGAGAAACGCAAAGGAAACGGTAGCGAGCGCGAGCGAGCGTTATCCGCGGCGGACTGCACTCCAGTAGCGCTCGGCTGCACCAGACCGGCCCGCACTCAACGCAACGGCTGCACCCTGGGTGCGCACCGCGTCGGCCATCTTGTCGACGGAGCCGAACAGGCTCGTGACCTGCGACGCGTAGCGCGCGATCCCCTGCACCTTCTGCTCGAGCACCTCGGCAATGTCGGTGATCTCAGGAGCGAGCGAAATGTCGGACGGAAGCTCAGCGGTGTATGTCTGCGCGAGCCCCTGGCGCACGTCAAAGTTCTGCCAGTAGGCGTACGGGAAGTCTTCGTAGAAGGCGATGCGCGACGCCCAGTCGGGGCCCGGCATCTCCCAGGCGCGCCCCTCTGCGAGGAGTGCGGCGGCGGTGCGGCGCATGAGGACGTGATCAACATGATTGCCAACGCCGAGCGGGAAGTAGACGCGCTGCGGCTCGAGTCGCGCAATCTCGCGACGCAAGAGATCGACCGGCGCATCGTCGCCCGCGCGCACTGCACCAAAGAGTTGCTCGTCGCCTTCGTAGCCGCGGAAGACCGCGTCGGCAAGATCGAGGAAGACCACGCTCGCTTCGGCGAAGAGCGCATAGCGCTCGTCTTCCATGCGGCGCTGCGCCATCGCGTCGCCGGCAGCTGCAGCGATCGCTACGGCGCCAGGCTCGTTCGCACCCTGTCCGTCGCTTGCATCGGCACTGCGTCCGCGCGGAAGCGTGGTCGCGCTAATGTCGGCGCGGCGATACCACGACGCACGCTGCCAAAACTCTTTTGCGCTCGCATCGGCATCGCGCTGCGTTGCAGCGAGTCGTGACGGCTCCGCCTGCCATGCGGCAAGGCCAGCGTCGGTCTCACCCGGTACGTCGTGATCGGCAGCGATGGAGCCGCGGTCGAACGCTTCGGTGGCCGGCCAGATTGCCTTGCCGCCGAAGCCGAGCGCCTGTCGCTGATACGGCGTCAGCGCGTCGAGCGCGCCGGTGCCGGAATACACCGTGAGGATGATCACGTTCTGGCCGAGCTCGCGGAGGTTGGCGATGAGGCCGCCGCAACTGAGCGCCGCGTCATCGGGATGCGGCGAGATGAAGATGTGGCTCATGCGCAGCCGCTACGGCGTCGCTGTGGGCGATGCGCTCGAATCTGGCGATGCGCTTGGTGCTGGCGTGGCGTTGAGTGCCTTGGTCACACTCTTGATGAAGCCGTTGTTGCCGGCAAGGAGTCCGTAGGCGACGACGCCAACCATCGCAAGGGTGACGAGCGTCACGAAGAGGCGTGGTCCACGGTCGCGGCGCTGCGCCCGAGCGGGACTCGCGGCGGGGGTGAAGTCGTGTTCAATCGGCATGGGGAGATTCTAGCGGGGCTCAGCGGAGTGAGGCGTAACCCGTGAGCTCCACATACGCCTGGCCAGTGATCGCGTGCCTCCCCCGCGTGCCGACGACGGCCGAGGCCCCCTCCCAATACACCACGCCCGTGCTCGCCCGCGTATCGAGCTCCTGGTTGGCAACCTCGGGGGTGATGGTGACCGCCAGGTGCAGGCGCTCGATCTCAAGGCTCCAGCCCGACGGCCAGAGCGTCCCCGTTGTGGGGCTGAGCCAGGTGCCGGTAGAGGTGAGGTTGATCTCGCTCGCATCAAGGTGGCGCACGCGTCCATCCGTGGTCACCCAGGTGCCATAGACGAGTGGGTAGCCACCCGCAGCGTCGCGCACGAACGAGAGCATGAGGTCGCTCCCGTCACTGAGGTTGAGGGCGAACCAGTCCCAGCCGCCGTCGCCAATGGCGATGAAGTCGCCCCATTGATGGTCGAACCAGGAGCTCCCCGTTACGGCGAGCGGCGCACCATCAACGGTGATCGTGCCGGCGGTGGGCATGCGCGTGCGCGAGTAGTAGTACGAGCCGCCCGCGTCGGCGAAGCCGACCCAGCCGTCGGTGTCGTGCAAGACGGGCGCGCCGCCGGCAGCAAGCTGCAGGTCGAGGCCGTTACCGCCGAGCTGCATCGCGCCGCCCGGCAAGAGGAGCATCGTCCACGGCGCACGGTTCAAGGTCGAAGGATCGAGCGGATTCGCGCCGGTGATCGCGAACGCGGCGGTCACCTCGCGATCGAGGAGCACCTGGATGTCGACCTGCGCTCCCACCTCGCTCCGCTCGTCGTAGCTGAAGCCACCCGTCTGGCCCGGCGATACGTTCTTGGTAATGGCGATGTGCGAGGCCCACGTGACAGGGAACTCCCCACGCTGGGCGCGGAAGATCACGAACTCGTAACCGAAGCGACGCCCGTCGGCACTCTGCAGGTGCCCGGTCACATACCACCACTCGGTGAGGCGGTCGTGCGGCGCATCATCGCGCGGGAACGAGATGGCAACCGGGTCGTTCGCAACGGGCCGCGGCGATGGCTTCACGTACGGTGCGCCGGTTGGCGCGGGCGTGTTCGCCGCAATCGGCCCACTGCATGCCGCCACCGCGAACGCAAGGAGAACGAACAGCACCCTCATTGCGTGCCCGCCTCAGCTTCGGCTTCGCTCGCAATGCGACCAGCAAGGATGCGCGTCATCCAGCGCGGCTCCCACCAGTTCCAGTCACCTAAGAGGCGCATCGTTGCAGGAACAAGGAGTGCGCGCACAATCGTTGCGTCGAGCGCCACTGCGATCGCCACGCCAACGCCGAGCGCCTTGATCAACACGATCTCCGCGAAGACGAATGATCCTGCAACCACCACGACGATGAGTGCAGCGCTCGTGATGATCCTGCCGCTTCGCTCGAGCCCACCCGCAACTGCGGTGGTGTTGTCACCGGTGCGATCGTAGATCTCGCGCATGCGCGTCAAGAGGAACACCTCGTAATCCATCGAGAGGCCGAAGAGCACGCAGAACAAGATCACGGGAATCGTCGTCTCAACAAACCCGAGTGGTGCAAAGCCGAGGAGTGCGGAGAGGTTCCCCTCCTGGAAGATCCAGACAAGTGCACCGAAGCTCGCCAAGATTGAGAGCGTATTCATCAGTACCGCCTTGATCGGCAGCAGAATCGAGCGCAAGAGCACCGCCAAGATCAGCAGCGTGGCGAGGATCACCACGAGCGCACTGCGCGGAAACTGGCTCGAGATCGTATCGACAACATCGACAATCTCTGCCGCTCCACCACCAACAAGTGTCGTAAGCCCCGCGGGTGGCGTGATCGCACTCGGCGCACCTGCACCCGTTGCGCCCGGTGTTGCTGCGCGCAGCTCTGCCACGAGCGCGCGCGTGTCGGGCCGGTTCGGCCCTTGCGCCGGCGTGATCGTCACCGCGGTGAAGTCGCTCCGCGTTGTCGCCGCAAGCAGCTGCTGCACGTAGCGATCGGGCGGTGCGCCAGCAGCCGATCCGTACAAGAGTTGGTACTGCGCAAGGGTGAGGCGCGAATCAATCGACACGATCGAGTCGACGCGCGCGATGCGCGGGTCCTCTTGCAGTTTTGCTACCCAGGCGTAGAGCAGCGCGATATTGCTGGCAGAGAGCACGCTCCCGCTGGTGCGCACCGCAACGGTCATCGGCGAGAACTCACCCTCACCAAACGAGCGCGTGAGTGCGTCGAGCGCCTGGCGACTCGCAACACGCTCCGGCAAGATGCTCCCGTCTGGCGCGTTGAACTTCACGTTGAGCCACGGCGTGCCGAGCGCAATCAACAAGAAGAGCGTCGGCAGCGCCACCGCAACCGGGCGGCGCATGACGCCGCGCGCAAGCCGCGCCCACGGCCCCTGCTCGTTGATCGCACCACTGCTCAAGCGGCGCACGGCGAGTCGGTCGACGCGCGCGCCGAGAACGCCGAGGAGCGCCGGGAGAAGCGTGAGGCTCGCCGTGACGGCGAGGCCGACGGTGATTGCGCCCGCAATGCCGATCGAGCGCAAGATCGCAAAGTCGAAGAGCATCAACCCGGCGAGCCCGAGCATCACCGTCACGCCCGAGAAGAAGACGGCGCGACCCGCCGTTGCAACGGTGCGCCGCACCGCGTCGCCAACATCCGAACGCGTGAGCTCTTCGCGGAAGCGCGAGACGAGCAAGAGTGAGTAGTCGACACCAAGGCCGAGGCCGAGCAGCGTCGTGAGGTTCAACACGAAGACGCTCATGCGCGTCGCCTGCGCAATGCCAAAGATCGTCGCAAGTGCGACGAGCACCGCCGCACCACCAACGGCGAGTGGGAGCCCGGCAGAGACCGCAGAGCCGAACACGAGGAGCAAGACGAGTGCGGCGAGTGGAAGGCTGATCAGCTCACTGCGACGCAGGTCGCTCTCCGACACACTCTGGATATCGGCATAAAAGGCTGGCCCACCGGCAATCGCCACGGTGATCCCCTCGACGCTGCGCAGCGCCGCCTGGATTCCCGCGAGCGCCTCGGGCGAGTCGTCGGGCTTCAGGTCGAGGAAGACGACGTCGTAGACGATCCCGTCGGCGGCGCGGACCTGGTTCGGCGCGATGAGGTGCGAGCGGATCAGCGTGACGTGCGGCGCGCGCGCCACCCCAGCGGTTGCCTCGGCCGCCGCCGTCTCGAAGGCGATCGTCCCAGGGGTGAGCGTCTCCGACGTGATCGCCAGAACGAGCGCCGACGGTGGGGCACCAACCTCCGACTCAAGGAGCGCCCGTGCTCGCGCCGACTCGAGCGTTGGCAGGTCGAAGCCGCCCGCCTGGAGTGCGCCCGGCGCCTGCGGCGCAAAGGGGAGGGCGATCGCAATGATGGCGATCCAGATGCCGATCACGAACTTGCG
The DNA here is from genome assembly GCA_903864185.1 of uncultured Chloroflexota bacterium. Taxonomy (GTDB): domain Bacteria; phylum Chloroflexota; class Limnocylindria; order Limnocylindrales; family Limnocylindraceae; genus Limnocylindrus. The sequence continues at coordinate 5,524 of CAIPEX010000019.1, forward strand.
ACGGCGATAGATCAGCGCGCCGAGCCGTTCGAATGGGGGGAGGCGGCGCGGTGTGGTTGTCATGTGCATATTCTCGGCGTCGCGCCGTTTTTGCGCTCGCGGCGCTACTCCCTTGGGGTACTACTCCCCGTGCGCGAGCCGTTCGATGAGTCGCTCCGGCAGGTGCACGGCCCGCATCGCCGCCTGCGTCTCGCTAATCGCATAGGGGACGCGCCGCCACATCGCGCTGCCGAGGCGCGACCCCTCAACGTCGCTGTGCTCCCAGAGCACCCAGCAGGCGCGCGGATCGCCGTCGCGCGGCTGGCCAACCGAGCCAACATTGATGAGCGCATGTTTCGACAGCGAGATCGGCGCAACGTTAATGTGAATCGCATGCACCGGCCCGGCAGGGTCGCTCGCGGCAAAGAGGCGCGGCCGATGCGTATGGCCGTGAAACAAGAGCGGCGTCTTCAACGTCTCGGCGTTGGCGCTGGCACGCTCAGCGCTGTCGATGTACTCCCAGAACGGATCGCTCGGACTCCCATGCACGAGCGTTGCATCACCGAGCTCAACGATGCGCGGTAGGTTCTCGAGCCACTCGCGCGACAATGGCGTGAGCACCGACTGCGTCCACGCAATCGCCGCCGCCGCGGCAGGATTAAAGTCGAGCGCATCAATCACCCCAACCGCCGCAGCATCATGGTTCCCCATCACGCCAATCACGCCACGCTCGCGTAGTAGCTCGATCACCTCGTTCGGATGCGCGTTGTAGCCAACGATGTCGCCCGTGTGCCAGATCGTTGCATTCGGCGCCGTTGCGTCGATGTCGGCAAGCACCGCGCGGAGTGCAGGAAGGTTCGCGTGAATATCCGAGATCACCGCAACGGTCATCGCAGCGCCGCCACCAGATCGCCGAGCGAGCGCACCGCGCGTTCGGTGATCGGGTTCGCCACGATGATGATCTCGTCGGCACCCGCGTCGGCAAATTCGCGCAGGCGTGCTGCAATCTCTGCAGTGCTGCCAGCAACGGGCGGATGCGCCTCGTCGAGCGGTCGCTCGCTCGCACCCTCTTCGACGCGCACCAAGACACAGGCGCTGCGTCGCAACGTGCGCGGCTCGCGACCGGCCAGGCCGCACGCGGCGGTGATCTCGGCGTTGAGCGCTGCAAACCCTTCGGGCGTGTTGCCGTAGCTCGCATACCAGGTGTTCCACGCGGCGCTCTCACGCAACGCGATCGAGAGCATGCGCGGTCCGTTGCTGCCGATCATGAGCGGAATCGGCTTCGTCAACGGCGGCAGGAGCACCGCATCGTCAACAGAGAAGTATTCGCCCTTGAGCGTCACGCGCTCGCCGCGCGCGAGCGGCGCAATGATCGCGAACGCTTCGGCAAAGCGCGAGATGCGCTTCTCGTAGGGGAGTCCGAACGCGGCGTACTCTGCCTCGTTCCAGCCCGCACCGAGTCCGAGCATGAGCCGGCCGTTCGAGATCTCTTGCACGTTCGCCGCCTGCTTCGCCAACACCGCGGGCGGATGAAACGAGGCACAGGCAACGAGCGGACCAATCTCGACGCGCTCCGTTACCGCCGCAACTGCGGCGAGCGTTGTCCAACACTCATGTGGTCCACGCTCTGGTCGGCCATCGTTGCGATAGAGGAGGTGATCGCCAACCCAGAGAGAGTCGAAGCCGCTCGCTTCGGCGGCGATCGCAATGCGGCGCAACTCGGGCCAGCCAACGATGCGCTCAACCTCGGGGAGCTGCACGCCAATGCGCACCGGTGCGCCGCTCGTGGTCATCGGCGCTTCAACCAGCCGAGGCGCCAGGCGAGGCCGGCGACAAGTGCAAGCACAACAGCAAGTACCAGCGCCGTATCGAGTGGCGCGAGGGCATCGCGAATCTCGGTCCAGCGTGCACCGAGCTGCGCGCCAATCCAGACAAGGAGGGTCGACCAGATCGCGGCGCCGAGGGTGGAGTAGGCGATAAAGCGACGGAGCGGCATGCGCGCCACGCCGGCAGGGAAACTAATGAACGTGCGCACCACCGGCAGGAGGCGACTCCAGAAGGCCGTCGCATCGCCGTGGCGCGCGAAGAAGCTGTCGGCAAGGTCGAGCTCGTGTTGACGAATAAGGAGGAAGCGACCGTAGCGCTCGAGCAGCGGACGACCGCCGCGTGCGCCGATCCAATACAAGAGGAGCGAGCCTGCGGTGTTGCCAATCGTGCCGGCGAGGACGGCGAGCGGCAGGCTCCAGGCGGCCCCGGTGAGCGGCTCGATCGCCGTCGGGTCGGCCACGAGGAAGCCGGCGAACGGGAGGATCAGCTCCGACGGGAGGGGGATCCCCGCCGACTCGATCGCCATGGCGACCGCCACGCCGAGGTAGCCGACCGCCCCATAGAGCGAGGCGAGGAAGGGGATCACGATCGCGTCGAGCCAGTGCAGCATCCCCTGATCGTGCCAGAGATCCCCCCACCCCGCGCCCTGCGCACCGCTATGATTCAGCCATGGCACTCTTCACGCTCCCGTTCATGCACCCGGTCGAGTTCTTCATCGCCCTCGGCATTGGCGGCGCCTTCGTGGCGATCTTCCAGATGTCGGCGATGAGCGCCGAGCGCCGCGAGACCTCATGGGTTCGCCGCTACATGACCGGGCCCAACAGCAAGGTCTTCTGGGGCGTCGCCTGGCTCGCCTGGGCCGTGGTCTTCGGCCTCCTCCTCGGCACCTTCGAAGACAAGACCGCCGCTTCGCCCTACGGCTCGGTCGGCCTCGTTGCCCTCTTCTCGGGATTCTTCCTGATGATGGGCTTCATCTGGTCGGCAATCGGCGAGTAGCGCACCGCGCGCCCGACTTGCGCGCATGAGCATCCCCAAGAACGACGCACGCGACCTGCGTCTTGTCACCGCCGGCCAGGGGATCTCGCTCGTTGGCGACTCCATCACGCAGCTCACCCTGCCGATCATCGCGGTCGATCTTCTCGGCGCCGACTCGCTCGGCACCGGCCTCCTCGGCGCGGCATCAACGATCGCCTATCTCGTCATCGGCTTGCAGGCAGGCGTCTGGGTCGATCGCTATCCGCGCAAGCGCATCTTGCTCGCCGCTGATCTCGTGCGCATCGTGTTGCTGCTCGGCATCCCGCTCCTCTATCTCGTAAACCTGCTCACGCTGCCACTCCTCATCGCCATCGAGGTTGGACTCGGCGCCGCAACCGTCTTCTTTCAAATCGCCTGGCCCGCATATCTGCCGCGACTCGCGAGCGGCCCAACGCTCGTGCGCATCAACGCGCGCCTCTCAGTGCTTGGCGAAGGTGCAGGATTCGTCGGCCCCGGCATTGCTGGCACACTCATCTCGCTCGTGAGCGCACCGGTGACACTCGTCGCCGATGCGTTCAGCTTCGTGCTCAGCTACGCGAGCATCGCCGCGATTCGCACGCCCGAACCACCCGCGCCGGCACGGAGCACACACACCGTCATGCACGATCTTCGCGAGGGGGTGCGCGCACTCTGGTCGCGACCACGCCTGCGCCTCGTCACGCTCGAGGCGGTGAACGGCAACATCGCCTTCAGCTTGATGCTCGGGCAGTCGATCATCTTCCAGCGCCTCGACCTCGGATTCTCGCCGGCGCTGATCGGCGCCGTCTCCTCTGCCGGATTCCTCGGCGGCCTGGTCGGCGCCCTCATCGCACCGCGCGCCGTGGCACGCATCGGCTTCGGCAGGCTGCTCTTTATCACGACGATCCTCTTCGGCCTCGATGAGTTCATTCAGCCACTTGCAGCATTCGTTGCGCCAGAGTTCGCCGCACCACTCGTGCTTGCGAACTTCTTCTTCGGCGGATTCTTCCTGCTCCTCTACGTGGTGCCGATCACCACCTTCCGCCAACTCGCCGTGCCCGATCGCGTGTTAGGTCGCGTCATGAGCGTGAATCGCGCCCTCACCTGGGGCCTTGGTGCAACGCTCGGCTACGCCCTCGGTGGAGTTCTCGCCAACGCAACCGACCGCCCCACCGCGCTCATCGTTGGCGCAGCACTGCAGCTCTTCGTGCCGATCGTCATCTTTGGGCGCGCGCGCATCTGGCGCTGGCGCACGATCGAAGAGTCTGCCGCAGCAGACGAGCGAGCCGCCGCCGCGGCCTAGTCGCTACGCGCCCGGCTCACCGTGCGCGTTCGCGCCGGCATCGCCTGGGCGAATCAACCAGTAGAGCAGCACGAAGACACCGATAATCGTAAACACGATCAGCCACCACCAGCCACTCCGACCAACGTCGTGGAGGCGGCGCGCAATGAGCGCAAAGTTTGGAATGAAGAAGGCGATCGTGAGTAGGTTTGCGAAGAGGTCGAGACCGATCGCCAGGTCGACAACGGTCGCCGCCGACCCAGCTAGCACGGTGAAGAGGAAGAACCACCAGTACTCACTGCGCGAGGCGCGCCCCGAAAACTGCGCATAGGCCGAGGTGGTGAGGTTGCGCTTGACCGAGGTTGCAAAGTCCATGTTCCCTCCATTCACGTGCGCCAACTTCAGCGCCCCTCACACCATACACCGCTCGTGCGATACGCTTACCGCATGTGTTCGAAGGTGCTCTGCGAGATCTGCCAGAAGCCCACGTGGGAGGGCTGCGGCAAACATATTGAAGAGGCCCTAAACGACGTCCCACCCGCAGAGCGGTGCACCTGCCCGCGCGAAGACGATTAGTTCGTCTGCAACCCGCTAGTACATGATCGTGCGCGTCAGGTGATGCGGCACGTGTGTGGCGTGGTAGCTCTTCCAGAGTCGGTAGTCGACCTCCGGGATGATGAGCCCGCGCCCAGCGGGGCGGCGGGCGTTGATCGCGTCGGTGAGGAGCGCCGTGGCGTAGACGGTGTGGGCGCGGATCTCGATCTCCTCGTCTGAGTCGCGGGGGAGCAGGTCGCCGGCCAGTACGCGCGCAGTAAGTTCGGGGGTGTAGTGGGTGATCCCCATCACGTTCAGGCCGAGCGGGACGATGTAGTCGGCGAAGGCGGTGAACATCTCGGGGTCGCGCACGAGCGGGCGACCGGCGGGGGTGAGGGCGCGGTGGGCGATCCAGAGCCCGAGCTGCGGCAACTTCTGAATCTTGACCGTGTGCCCGTGCCAATCGCTCGAGTCACGGAAGCGCGGGAACTCCGCCTCCATCCGCTCGAGCAGCCCGTCGCCGTTGGCGAAGAGTGCTGGCGCGCACGAGGCGATCCAGGTGTGCCATCGCCCCTGGTAGTTGTCGACCAAGACACCACCAACCTCGTTGAGCACGGCGACGCGCTCGTCGAGCATTGGCATCTCCATCTCGGCGCGGAAGAGTCGCTCAAGGCCCGCACGATCCACGTTCGCCGCCCACGCACCATCGAGGATCGGCTCACCTGCAACGATCGCGCGATGAAGGCAGGCGCCCATCGCCTCGCTATCAGACCAGCGCCCGCCGAGATAGTCGACCTCGAACTTTTGTGATGTGGTGAAGTCGGTAAACGCGAAGTCGATGCTGTTCGCGAGCATGATCAGATCAACCTGCTGATCGAGATCGTCGCTAAAGAAGAACGGATCGGCGTTTGCCGGTGCCGGTGCGTCGAGCGGCACCCACTCTTCGGCCGCCATCCAGGTCGCCACACGCTCAATCTCGGCGAGGTCGAGGCGCACATGCTGGGCGCCCTCAATGACGGGCACTACCGACTGTAGGATCGGACTCTTCCACCACCCGCCACGCATCTGCCTACCGTAATAGAGAACGGCGCACCGTGCCATATACGTGGCGCGGATCTGCGCCACACTCCACCCATGGGGAAGATTGGTTGGGGCGCGCTCATCATCGCGATCGTGGTCGGCAGCGTCCTGTTCGCCTGGTACCTGATCCAGTTCCTCTTCTACCTGGCGCAGATCATCTTCACCCTGCTCGTCTTCCTTGTGCGCCTCTTCATCGCCTTCCTCGTCTTGCTGAAAGACTGGACCAACGAATACCTTGAGCGCCGCCGGGCGGCAACGCGCGTAGCGGCGCGACCGAAGCGCGCGGCACCCCAGCGCCGTCGCACCGCGATCCCCACACTCACGCGCCCCGCACCACCCAAGCGCCCCACACTGCGACGAAAGGCGAAGTAGTGGCGTCGCACGCAGCGAAGAAGATCCTCTACATCGACATGGACAACGTGCTCGTCGACTTCCCATCGGGCATGCGTGCCTGCGAGCCTGCGCTGCTCGCGCAGTACGGCGATCGCCCCGATGAGATCCCTGGCATCTTCGGCCTCATGCAACCGATGCCCGGTGCCGTCGCCGCGTATCACGAACTGCACGAGCTCTTCGACACCTACATCTTGTCGACCGCACCGTGGAACAACCCGAGCGCCTGGTCAGACAAGCTGGCGTGGGTGAAGCGCCACCTCGGCCCCACGGCAGAGAAGCGCCTCATCCTCTCGCATAACAAGCACCTGAATCGCGGCCACTACCTCGTCGACGACCGCCCAAACAACGGCGCCGAACTCTTCGGCAAGCGTCGCAACCAGAAGTGGCTCCACTTCGGCCATGAGCCCTTTCATACGTGGGGCGAGGTGGTTGCGTACTTAAAGAAGGAACGTGACCTTACTCCACACCTTTGATCAAGGAACTTACGTGCTGTTGAGTTTCAGCATCAGTGAAGGACACCACGCATCCATTCATACCTCGCGTGAGGAGCACCCGATAGGTCTGGGCGATTAGCTGCCTGTAGAACTCTGGGTCCTTCTTATCGGCACGCTTCACGACTGAGTCGTATGAGTGTTGCGCCCGTGCGACCCACCCTTTACCGGCCCGCCATACCAGGTCATCGCCCCAAATAACTCCAACGCGATCAAACTCAAATCCCTGCGCGGTATACACGCAGCCAACCTGATGAACGCCCTCAGGGTCGATAGCCCAGGCGTTTGAGCTCGGGATCCCAGGTGCCAAACGCCCCGCGGTCGGCTTAGCGTTCCATGGGCGTTGCCAATCACCAATTACAACGTCGTTGACAAGTGTGCCGTCACCAAGGGGATCGCTCCACGGCCAGCAGAAGCCAGCAACAAGTCGAGAGTTTTGCCCCTGCTTGAGCGATCGCTGGACCTCCATCTCGAGTTCAGCTGGAGAACTTACGACAGAAAAATCAAATCCAGCTTGCTCGATATCTAGAATCTCATCACCATCTGCACTCACCCCGAGCAACCGGTCCACCCAACGCACGTACGTTTCTGATCCACCACAGCGGAACTGTGCGGCAAGGTCATATTCAAATACCGGCTGGCCGCGCCTAGCGCTCGCCTCGCGGATTAACGCCGCGCTGCCAACCTCGCCCGGGCGCACTACTTGACGGTCATCGATAAAGAATGCGGCAATCTTTGCCGAATCGAGAAGCTCTTCGATTTGCGAACCGCCGCGGTCCTCCTTCTTGGTCCATTGGCTTGCACTTGTTTCTCGAATGCGGTGAGCCTCATCCGCAACGAGCAGGTCAAATGGTTCACCCTTCTTCATGAACGAGTTGAAATATTTCATGAGTTCTCCAGCGCGTGGGCCAACTCGCTTACGAAGTCCTTCAGTGAAGGCACGCGAGCCAGTAGCATGGGCGACCGTCTTGCCTTCTGCTGCAGCACTCGCAAGCAACTGCAAGGCGATCAAACTCTTCCCAGTCCCCGGCCCACCATTAATGATGAATGTTGATGGCTTACTTTTCTTACCAGCGCGTTGAAGTTCGTCGTGTACAGCGGTATAAGCCGTTACCTGCTCATCAAGGAGGACAAACGCCTTCTCGTTTGCAATGACCGCAGCCACATGGTCAAGAAGCTTCTTGCTCGGCCG
>CAIPEX010000020.1 GCA_903864185.1 uncultured Chloroflexota bacterium
CCATCACGCCGAGTCGACCAGCTTCAAGCGCTTCAACTGCCGCCACGCCGTAGCGGGTGCCGAGCACGCGGTCGGCGGCGGTCGGTGCGCCACCACGCTGCAGGTGACCGAGGCGGGTGCAGCGCACCTCAAGCCCGCTGCGCTCTTCAAGGATCGTGGCGAGTGCATCGCCAACGGCGACCTTGTCGAGTCGTGGGTGGCCGAACTCGTCGAGCGGCACCGAGGTTGACGTTGAGTCTGCGGCGGGGACCTTCACCCCTTCGGAGACAACGATGATGGAGCTGCCGTCGCCGATCGCGCGTCGCGTCTTCAGCTTGGCGACGAGTTCGTCGAGCGCTGCGGCGGTGAACTCCACCTCGGGAATCAGAATCGCATGCGCGCCACCGGCGAGTCCACCCCAGGCGGCAACCCAGCCTGCGTCGCGACCCATCACCTCAACAACGGCGACACGGTGATGCGATGCGGTGGTGGTGGCGATGCGGTCGAGCGCCTCGGTGACGATGTTTGCTGCGGTGTCGAAGCCGAGGCAGCCCTCGGTACCCCAGACGTCGTTGTCCATCGTCTTTGGAATCGCATTAACGGCGGCGCCGCGCTTGGCGAGACCCGCAGCAACCGAGAGGGTGTCGTCGCCACCAATGGCGATCAGGGCGTTGAGGCCGAGTGCGCGCATGTTCGCCTCGGCGGCATCGAGACCGCCCTCGCGCTTCAGCAGATTCGTGCGGCTAGAGCCGAGCATCGTGCCTCCCTGCGCCTGAATGCCGTGTACTGCGGCGCGATCGAGTGGTCGTGTCAGTGGTGCGCCAACCGTTGCGAGCCCCTTCCAACCGTCGAGGATGCCGACCACTTCGTGACCGCCGGCGGTGGCGCGGTGCACAACGGCACGAATGGCTGGGTTTAGGCCTGGGCAGTCGCCGCCACCGGTTAAGACGCCAATCTTCAGTCGTCCACTCATCGGCTCGGCCCCGTCATCTTCTCAGGGCGAACGATCGCATCGAACTGCTCGGCGCTGACATAGCCGAGCTTGAGCGCTGTTTCCCGCAACGTTCCGCCGCTTGCGTGAGCGTGCTTGGCGATCTCTGCCGCTTTGTCGTAGCCAATCACTGGGGTAAGGGCCGTGACCAGCATCAGCGAATCGTTGAGGAGCTCGGTGATGCGCGCCGCATCTGGCTCGGTGCCGGCGAGGCAGTGGTCAGCGAACGAGCGCGCCGCGTCGCCGAGCAGACGAATCTGCGTCAGCAGGTCAAGCGCAATGAGTGGCTTGAAGACGTTGAGCTGGAAGTTCCCCTGGCTTGCGGCGAAGGCGATCGCTGCGTCAAGCCCGTAGATCTGCACGCAGACCATCGTCAGCGCCTCGGCCTGGGTTGGGTTCACCTTCCCCGGCATGATCGAAGAGCCTGGCTCGTTCTCAGGGATGCGCAATTCGCCGAGGCCGGCACGTGGGCCAGAGGCGAGCCAGCGCACATCGTTGGCGAGCTTCATCAGTGTTGCGGCGGTGGTGCGCAGCGCAGCGGATGCCGCAAGAGTTGCCTCTTGCCCGGCTAGTGCGGCGAACTTATTCGACGCGCTGACGATCGGTTCGCCGGTGAGCTTCGCGATCGCCTTGGCGGCGCGATCGGCGAATTCTGGATGAGCGTTCAGGCCAGTGCCGACCGCGGTGCCACCGAGTGCGATCGCGCGGAGCTCGCTCTGGGCCGCCTCGATGCGGGCGATGTCGCCCGCGAGCGCTGCAGCATGGGCGCCGAACTCTTGGCCGAGGGTGAGTGGCACCGCATCTTGTAGATGGGTTCGGCCAATCTTGACGATGCCGCTCCAGGCG
>CAIPEX010000021.1 GCA_903864185.1 uncultured Chloroflexota bacterium
AGAGGCTGGCTATGAGCGCGGCAATCGTGAACTTGTTGACACGACCATCGGATGGCGCTTCGTGAATCCGAAGCTCAACGATCGCTACCCAACGATCTCACTGGGCGAGACCGCAGAGCGTGTCGCACAAGAATGGAACGTGTCGCGCGAAGATCAGGATGCCTTTGCGCTCGCATCACAACAGCGTGCTGCTGCAGCAGCGAAGGTACATGCGGAAGAGATCGTGCCCGTGCACATCCCACAACGAACAGGCGACCCGGTCGTCGTTGATCGCGACGAACATCCACGACCTGATACGAACGCGGCGAGCCTCGCGCGGCTGAAGCCAGCTTTTTCCCGCGATGGGAGCGTCACGGCAGGGAACGCCTCTGGCATTAACGATGGCGCAGCGGCACTCCTTGTCGTTGAGGCAGAGCGTGCACGTGCGCTCGGGCTCACGCCATATGCGCGCATCGTTGCCACCGCTGTCGCCGGCGTCGATCCAGGCGTGATGGGGATCGGCCCCGTCCCCGCGATCAAGAAGCTTCTCGCCCGCACCGGGCTTACGGTCGCCGACCTTGATCGCGTTGAACTGAACGAGGCCTTTGCGAGCCAGGCGGTCGCCTGCATCCGGGAGCTCGGGCTCGATCCCGAAAAGACGAATGTCCATGGCGGTGCCATCGCGCTCGGGCATCCGCTCGGCGCCTCGGGGGCCCGCATGGCAACCACCCTCGTGCGGGAGCTGCGCCGCAGCGGCGGGCGCTACGGGCTGGCCGCCATGTGCGTCGGCGTCGGCCAGGGGATCGCCCTCCTCGTGGAGCGCGTCGAGGCATAGTGCCCTTCTGTCGCGTGGGCGGTAGAATCAACCAACGATCCAGCGCAGCATGCTGGCAGGCTTGAGGAGGTTGCAATGTTGAACCAAGAGACCGCAGAAACAGCACAGGCTGAACTCACTGCACCCGCCCTCTCCTTGACCGATGCGGCTGCGGCAAAGTTTAAGACGCTCACGACCGGCGAAACGAATCCTGAGATCGGTTTGCGGGTCTACATTATTTCTGGCGGCTGCAGCGGCTACCGCTACGGGATGATGGTGGAAGAGACGCGCAACCCCGATGACCGCGTATTCACAACGAATGGTGTCCGCGTCTATCTCGATGAGAAATCCGTTCCGCTCGTCGTTGGCTCTTCGGTCGACTACGTCGACTCGCTGATGGGCGCCGGCTTCACGGTTGATAATCCGAACTCCGTTGGTGGTTGCGGTTGTGGTTCAAGTTTCCGCACCGCCGACTCTGCCGGCCAAGCATCGGCTTGTAGCCACTGAGCCTCCCCCTGGATCGCGACGGGCAGCTGCCCGACGCGGAGCTGCTCCCACTCTTCCCGCTCGACCTCGTGCTGTTTCCTGGCGTGGCACTCCCGCTCCACATCTTTGAGCAGCGCTACCGCCTCATGGTCAAGCAGTGCCTTGAGAGCGGTCGCCCATTCGGCGTGATTCGCATGACGCCATCAGGTCTTGCCGACGTCGGCACGATCGCAGAGATTCGCGAGGCGACGCGCTACGTCGATGGTCGGTGGGATCTCGTCACGTTCGGCACCAAGCGGTTTAGCGTGGTGCGCATGCACCGCGACGCACCGTATCTCCGTGCCGAGATCACCGTGCTCGGGGAGCCCGTAGGCGATGCAGACGAGGCGGCTGCGCTGGCCGAACGTGTCAGCGCTGGCTTCATCGACTACCTCGACCTCTTGCGCGGTAGTGGCCAAGACGGAGAAGAGGATCCCGACGACAACGAAGAAGGGGGCGAGGAAGACGAGGTGACCCCCGAGGCGATCGACGAGGCGCTCGCAGAAGAGGGCGGCCCGGAGCTCTCGGAGGAGATTGTCGCCGAGATCGAGCGCCTCCTTGTAGCCTCCAACGCGACGGGGGGGCCGACCCGGATCGTCGATGCCGATGATGACGAGTCAGACGAGGTCGACGAAGATGGGGAGCTCCTTGAGACGGCGATCGACCGGCTCACTGGGAGCGACGATCCAGTTGGGCTCTCCCACGTGGTTGGCGGCGTTGTGCAGCTGACCGGCGATCAGCGGCAAGAGCTGCTCTCAGCACCAGATGCAGCGGCGCGACTCGCGCTCCTGGTGCGACATCTCCAGCGCGAGAATCTTCTGCTCGCAGAAGGTGTGCGCCCCTGGAGCGCCGATGCGCGTGCTCTGGCCGAGCGGAGGAACTAGCTCGAGAGCTCTTGGAGCGGTGGCGTCGCGGCGATCTTCTCGGCACTTAAGCGATCCCACTCAATCGCACCGCTGCGCATCCCCGTGCGGCCCGTGGCGATCGCGGCTGACGGCGTGACGATCCAGTCAGAGATCACATCGTGCTCCGCAGTCGGCAACCTCTCTGCCGTTACCTGGATATCGTGCACGAGCGTGATCACCGTGGCATCACGTTGCACTGCACCAGCGGTGCAGAGCAACGCCCACTCAAGGTCGAAGTAGCCGCGCCCCTTACCGAGTCGCAGCCCATCACGCGTCACGGCCAGTGCGCCGGTAACCAAGAGTGTTGGCCGCCATTCCCGCGCAACGTCGGCGAGGGTGACGGCGTGTGCGAGCTCGTCGATCCCCTCCATCGTGCTCGCGAGCACCGCCTGTTCGCGTGTGAGGGTGGCACCGTCAACGCCAAGAAAGCCGCGTCCGATGCCGCAGGTGCTAACAAGGAGCCGCTTTCCATCATGGAGCGCCTGTTCGCGCAGTCGGCGCAAGCCATTGTCTGGCGTCACGAACACCACACGCGCAGAGCGATACGCGTCGAGGGCGAGGAGTCGCGCGGTTGCATCGGCACTCCCTTCGAAGTCGGCAATGAATTCCGCGAGATCCCAGTGGTGGCGATGGTCTGGGCGCGCAACGGTGCGCAAGCGAGCGAGTGCCGCCTCGCGTGCCTCGTCCTTTGCCGAATCGCCCACCATGCCTCCTTCTGTGAGTGCGAGGATAGTCCCCGTGCGCGGTAGGAACAGATCGTGTCGCACCCCTGTACGGTCGTTAGAGTAGACGCATGGCAACCAAGCGTCGTCTCTGGATCGACACCGACACCGCCTCCGACGACGCGGTCGCGATCGTGATGGCGCTCAAGCATCCGAACACCGAGGTGGTCGGGATGTCGGTTGTCATCGGCAACGTTCCCGTTGAGATGGGCGTGCAGAATGCGCTCTACACCGCAGAGCTGTGTGGCGTGCGCGTGCCAGTCCACGCGGGTGCAGCTGCTCCACTTGTTCGGCCGTTCGCTACGGCGCAGCATGTGCATGGTGCCGATGGGATGGGGAGCATCGGACTCCCGCTCACTGGCCGCGTTGCGACAAGCAACGATGCCGTCCATGCGCTGATCGAAGCCTTCCGCAGCGAGCCGGGCGAACTCGAACTCGTCGCCCTCGGGCCACTGACAAATCTCGCACTCGCACTGCGCATTGAGCCACGTCTCGCGCAGTGGGTGAAGCGCTGCGTCGTCATGGGTGGCACCGGTGTGCTCCCAGGCAACATCACGCCACTCTCGGAGTTCAACTGGTGGGTTGACCCCGAGGCGGTCCACATCGTGTTGGAGTCCGGCATGAACGTTGAGATGGTTGGCTGGGATGTCTCTGTTGCCGATGCGGTGATTGAAGATCCGCTCGCGGCCGAGATCCGCGCACTCAGCCCGCTCGGTGCCTTCTGCGTGGATATCCAGAAGGTGCTCCGCATCTTCTGCGAGGAGTCGTCCAAGCTGAAGGGCTTTGACTGGCCGGATCCGATCGCCATGGCGGTGGCACTTGAACCAGATATCGCCTCGCGTGAGGCACACCGCCGCGTTGAGGTCTCACTCGGTCAAGGACACGAGCGTGGCCAGACGATTGTCGACCACCTCGGCAACACGAAGCGCACGCCGAACTGCCGTGTGGTCTACCGCGTCGACCGCGAGCGCTTTATCGGAATGGTGAAGGCCGCCTGCATCGCCTAGGCGGCGCGGGTCGCCAGTGGTGATTGCGCGCCACGGTATAGGATCGGCACGATGATCCGCTGGACCCACCTCGCCAAACGTATTGAAGGGGCAACCCGCACCTCCGAGAAGGTGAACCTCCTTGCCGATGCGCTTCGTAATGCGTCGGAAGAGGACCTTGCCATCTCCTGCCAACTTCTCGCGCGGCGTGGCCCCCTCTCCCCGAGCGAGCCACTCTCGTGGGCGAGCATCGCCAAGGCCGTAGAAGAGGCGGCTGGCGCACCTGCAGGCTCACTGGCGAAGCTTCTCGACGAGGCGGGCGACCTTGGCACTGCTGCCGCAGAGCTGATTGAGGCTGAGCGACCACTCGCTGGTGCGGCGCTTGCTGCAGTGGAACAGGAGAGCCAGGCGCGGAGCGACGTGATTGCGCAGGCGACAGGGGTGGCCCCCAACCTTGACGCAGCCCCACACCTGCGTGAGATCCCTGCGCTCCTCGCAGCGATCGCCGCCGCGTCCGGGCAGCACCGGCACGACCTTCTCGTGCAAACGTTTTATGGCTGCTCACCAACCGCAACAAAATATTTGGTACGCCTGCTCACGGGAGATATGCGCATCGGCCTGCGCGACGGCCTGCTCGAGGCAGCAATCGCAACAGCGTTTGCTGCCGATCAAGAGGAGGTCCACTGGGCGATGACGCTTGAGGGTGACCCGGGCAGCGTTGCCTGCCTCGCGCGCCGTGGTGCGCTCAGCGAGGCCAAGTTCAAGCCATTTCATCCAATCCCCGCCATGCTTGCTGCGCCAGTTGCGAGCGCAACAGAGATCGTTGAGCGCATGGGCAGGAGTGAACTGGAGAAGAGCGGCGGCACCATGTTTGTCGAAGACAAGTACGACGGCGTTCGAGCGCAGCTCCATGTCGCAGGTGGGCGCGCAGAGATCTATGCGCGCGACCTACGCGACGTGACCGTCTCATTCCCAGAGATTGCCGACGCGGCGCTCGCGAGTGGCGCAGAGGGTGTGTTTGATGGCGAGATCATTGCCACGGAAGACGGGCGCCCACTCCCCGTTGCGGCGCTGCAGTCACGGCTCGACGGCTCGGCGCGCACGCTCGGTGAGCGCGAGCGCATCCCGGTCGCCTTTGTCGCCTTCGATCTTCTTGCGCGCGGGAGCGAGCCGCTCATGCGCAACACCTGGGGCGACCGTCGCGCAGCATTAGAGGCAACGAAGCTCGGGGAGCAGAGCGGCGGTCTGCTGCAGATTGCGATGCTGCAAGAGGCTCGGTCGGGAGAAGAGGTTGAAGCTGCCTTTATCGCCGCGCGCATGCGCGGATGCGAGGGGCTGGTTGCGAAGGCGCAGGGTGCGCCGTATCTGCCTGGCCAGCGCGGCTCATCGTGGCTCAAGCTCAAGCGCTCACTCGATACGATTGACTGCGTGATTGTTGGCGTTGAGCCTGGTGTTGGGCGTCGACGTGAACTCCTCTCCGAGTGCACCATTGCCGTGCGCGACGACCTCTCAGGCCGACTCGCCCCCCTTGGTCGCGTGAGCATGGGACTCGACGACGCCAGTCTCGCGCAACTCTCCCAGTGGTTTGAGCTCCACACCGTTGCCCAACTCGGCACCTATCGCAGCGTGCAGCCGTCGGTCGTCGTCGAGGTCTCCTTCGATGCGGTGCGCCGAGCGGAGCGCAGCGCGTCGGGGTTCTCGTTGAAATCGGCACGAATCGTCCGCGTGCGGAACGATCTTGGGCCAGATCAGGTGGCAACCCTCTCAGCTATTGAGCAGCGCTACCGACTCGGCCAGGGCGCACAGGAGCACTACGATGCCTGACCGCGACAGAGTGCTCCACACGATCCCCGCACTTTCTGCAGAGGAGGAGGCGGCGAAGGTACGCGAACTGCGTGAGCATATCCCCGCTGCAACTGCAGGGATCTACCTCAACGCAGGAAGCAATGGTCCGCTGCCACGGGAGGTTGATGCTGCAATGGTGCAGGTACAAGAGCAAGAGCTTGCAACCGGTCGTGGATCAGAGCACATCATGGACGACGTCGAGGTTCGCGTTGACGAGCTACGTGGCGTGTTTGCTGGTGTCTTAGCGACCGATCTTCATCGCATGGCTGTCTCGCATAGCACAACAGAGATTGTCGTTCGCTTCGCACTGGGCGTTGCATGGCGAAGTGGCGACCAGATCGTTACGCTCGACGAAGAGTACCCAGCGGTTCGTGGGAGCCTCGCTGCACTCGCCGCTCGTACCGGTGCTGTCGTGCGAACGGTGAGCATGCGTGATACTGCTGGATCGCCACGCTCTGACGAGGCGCTCATCGAGGCGGTTGCAGCGCACCTTGTTGCGCCAACGCGCCTACTGGTCATCTCGCGCGTGAGCTGGATCAGCGGACGACTCCTCCCCGTCGCTCCGCTGCTTGAGCGCGCACGTAGCGCCGGCATCCTCACGATTCTTGACGGCGCTCAGTCGGTCGGCGCGGTGCTCGATGATGTCGACGGACTCGACCCAGATGTCTACGCCTTCCCCGCACAGAAGTGGCTCCTCGGCATCGAGGGTCTTGCAGGCGCGCGCGTCTCTGACCGGGCGATCGGCGCATCCGGTTTTAGCCCCGTCATCGGAGGGTTCCTTGCGTTCAATGGACAGCCACTCGACGGGGTGGGGGAGTTCCTCCCCGACGCTCGACGCTTCCAGATGTCGGGCTTCTCCCGTCCCGCGCTGGCCGGTTCGGCGCGCGCTGCGGGCTGGCTCCAGATGCAGGTCGGCCTCCCGTGGGCCGTTGCGCGAGGAACCCGCCTCGCCGCCGACTTTGCCGCAGGCGCCCGCGCCATTCCAGGCATCACACTGCTCGCCGACCCGGGCACGCACGCCACGCTCGTGAGCCTGCGCCTTACTGGTTGGGAGCCAGAACAGATCGTTGCAGAGCTTGGTCGTCGCGCCTTCGCAATCACGCGACGCGTCCCCGGGCTCCCAGCTGCTGGCGAGCAACCCGGCAGCCTCCCCGCGGTCAGGTTCTCTTGGGGATTCTGGAACACCAGCGACGAGGCCGCCCGCATCCTTGAACTCCTGACACTGTTTGCTGCGCATACGCCTGAATCACTGCCGAAGCGTTCTGCGATCGACATCATTCATGGCTAGCAGCAGGCAGCCGCGCGGCTTCATCGCGCGACGCATCTATCAGCTGCGTCATGCGCCGCGTCCAGTGTTCCGCGCAGTGCTCGCCAACACGGGAACCGGCGTGCTCTTCGCGCTCCTCTATCTCGCGTATGACCTACTCGTCGAACTCAACGGAGCGATGGATGATCAGCGCACCAGTGCCGTTGCACTCGTCGTTATCGCAACGATGACGGCAGGGACGCTTCTCACCTATCTCATCGTGCCGCAGCCGAGCGCGGAGGGTCGAGGAGGCGGTCGATCAGCGTGGTCGGCAGCGCTCGGATTTTTCGCGAGTCTCCCCGTTGCATACATTGCGCTCGTCGTGGAGAGCCAGATCGTGAAGCCGCTGCTGCTCGGACTCTTTCGGTAGGCGCTAGCCGCGCGTTCCAAGCATGCGGTAGCCGATCCCGCGCACGCTCACGATAATCTCCGGCTTGCGTCGGTTGGTCTCGATCTTCGTGCGGATGCGGTTCACGGTCACCCGAAGCGCCTCGTCGCCGCCCGCCCAGTTCTCGCCCCAGACGCCATCGCGGATCTCTTGGTGGGAGATGGCCTCGCCGAGCCGATCAAAAAGCATCGCAACGAGCTTCCGCTCAACGCCCGTGAGCAGCGCGCTCCGCTCACCAGCCGTGAGGCTGCCGGTGCTGGCGTTGAAGCGAATGGTGTGCGGTGGGTTACTCATGGGAGAGTGATTCTAGCCTCGATTGTTACTGCGTGCAGCGGCTAGGCAACCCCACCCACTGCGATCGCAACCGTGGCCACTGCGGCAAGAGCAATCCCGAATGCCTGACGCCGAGCAACACGTTCGCCGAGGAGGAGGGCCGCAAAGATGACGGTCGTGATTGGCGCGATTGAGGTAAACACTGCGGCCACCGCGACGCCACTGAGCCCTGCGGCCAAGAAGAAGAGCAGGTTGCCCATCGTGTCGCCACTCCCTGTCGCAACGAGCAGGGCAGCAAGGCGTAGGCGTCCAGCGCCATCACGCGGGATGGCACCATCACGAATCGGCTCCATCCCCGGTGCACGCTTGCGGAGGAGTGTTGCAACGGCAGCGATCAGAAGCAGTGCACTGACGCTTGCAACGCGCAGTGTCGCCAGGAGCCAGAGGATGCCATCGGCATGGACGCCGGAGAAGATCAGACTAAATCCTGCAAACCCACATCCGGCAGCAATGCCGTAGAGCGCACCGCCACCAAGGGCCCTCCCGCTCGATGCGTCGGCATGCGCACCATCTTCACCGGCAACCGCTGGATGCTCACCCTCGCCAGTTGAAACGATGATGATGGCGACAACAGCCGTGATGAATCCGATAAGTCGCACAAGCGAGGGGATCTCACCGCCGAAAATGGTGACGGCGACAGGGATCAGCGCCGCAAGTGTTCCAGCAATACTCGCAACAACAGAGATTCTTCCGTGCGCGAATCCGTGATAGAGCGCAAGCACACCACAACCACCTGAAACACCGGCAATCATCGTGCGCGTCAGCGCCGCGCTGTCGGGGATGAGCTGGCCGCTCGCCCACGCGATCGGCACGATCAAGATGAGGGTTGACGCCTGGCTTACCAGCACGACGAAGAAGGTTGGCAAACGGCGACTCGCGAGTCCGCCCAGGAAGTCACCCCCGCCCCAGGCGAATGCGGCGAGGATGCCGAAGAGCGGCCCCATCATCCTGCGAGCTCCATGTAGCGGTGCGTCCCAGCATCGGGGAAGTCGAAGGGTTCACCGCTCGCGATAAATCCACGACGCTCGTAAAACGTGACGGCGCGAATGCGCGCGTTGCACCAGAGGGGGCGCGCCGCCTGATCGTTGCTGCGCCACGCGGCAAGCGTCGCGTCGAGGAGCGCCCCGCCAACCCCCTGGTTGCGAAGCCCTTCAACCGTCGCGGCGCCGCGCAGCTGCGTGGTGGGCTGCCCGTTGCGGTGCACCTGGTAGAGCGAGACGCAGGCAGCGAGCGTGCCACCATTCCAGGCCCCCCAGTGTTCGCCGAGCCCCTCTGCATCGCCAGGGAGGTAGGCGGTCTCGATCGGTCGCCCGGCGCGGAGCACGGCATGGCGGAGGGGGATGATCTCGTCGAGCGTGGCGCGTCGGATCAGGAGCGTATTCATTGAGCACAAGGTAGCGGCTCCGTCGTTTCTCCCGCTGGATGCTCTACCGTGGCGGCATGCCAACGCCGCCGCTCCCCACGACCGACCCGATGACGGGGGCACCCTTCACGATGAACCTCGAGGCGGTTAAAGCGGCCATGGAGCGCACCGCAGGGAAGCTCCATATGACCCCCCTCCTCTCGTCGATCGGCGCAGCCGACACCTTCCACCTCGGTGGCGGCCCGATCCTCGGAGATGGACGGATTCGCTTTAAGTCGGAGCACCTCCAGCGAACCGGCTCGTACAAGGTGCGCGGCATGTTGAACCGCGTGAAGAGCCTTGTTGATCATTTCGGCGTAGAAGAGATGCGCCGTCGCGGGATCATTACCTATAGCGCAGGCAATGCGGCAGCAGCCTATGCCTGGGCCGGCCGCTCGTACGGCATCCCTGTACATGTGGTGATGCCAGTATCAGCGGTGCCAGAAAAGATTGCGGCCTGCAAGGGCTATGACGCAACGGTGCACCTCAACGAAGGACACATGGGAAATTCGGGTGTGCTGAAAGACCAGCTCGTTGCTGAACTGAATCTTATCGATGTGCACCCTTTTGACGACCCGATGGTGATCGCAGGGCACGGTAGCATCGGCATCGAGATCCTTGAACAACTTCCCGAGACCGATGTGGTGATTGGCGGACTCGGCGGCGGTGGCATGTTGTGCGGTACCGCAGTTGCGCTTCGCGCATTGAAGCCGGGGATTCGCATCTACGGCGTTGAGCCAGAAGCATCGTCGGCGGTCAAGCAGGCGGTGGATGCTGGATCAATCGTGAACATCAATCCAAACTCCGTCGCCGACGGTCTCGGTGCACCCTATGCCGGCTCATGGACCCTCCCGCTTGCAGCGACGCTCCTCGATGGGATCGTCACACTGCCCGACGCGGAGATCCTCGGTGGACTGCGCTTCGCGATGGAGCGCGTCAAGCAGGTCATCGAGCCTGCCGGCGCAGCCGCCTTCGCCGCGCTCCTCTTCGGGCGCATCCCCGTGATTCGTGGTGATCGAGTCGTGGTGATCTTGAGCGGTGGCAACCTCAACCTATCGCGAATCCCCGAATTCCTCGCGAGCGCCGCACCGATTCCAGGCGCCTAGCGCCGCGCGTCGTGCCACCCAGTCGGCACGAAGATACGGCAGACTTGCGCCATGGGTGATCCACTAATTCTCGCCGCGCTCGCGATCGCAACGGTGGCCGCCTGCGCCGCAACGATCGCGCTCCTCCGCTCGCGTGGCGCCGCCCCACTTGAGAGCACGAGCCTCGTCCAGGCGCAGCGTGTCGAAGATCAGCTCCAAAGCGTTGTTGCGGGGCTCGCTCGCGTCGGCGCAGCGCAGGCGCAGATCGACGCACTCCGGCGACCAATGGACGAACTTCTCGCTGTCTTCCAGAACAAGCAGGCGCGCGGTAAGTACGGCGAGGCACGTCTCGAGTCGCTGGTCAGCGATGCGCTCCCGAACGATCTCTATGCCTTCCAGGTGACGCTCACGAATGGCAAGATCGCCGATTGCGTGATCGGTCGCGGCGCCCCATCCAATCGCATCTGTGTCGATTCGAAATTTCCACTTGAGGCATATCAGCAGCTCAACGCCGGTGGCGGCGCCGACGCAGCGGCACGATTCCGCATTGCGGTCAAGGAACACATCCATGCGATCTCGTCGAAGTACATCATCAACGGCGAGACGAGTCGCCTCGCCGTGATGTTCATCCCGTCGGAGTCAATCTACGCCGAACTCTTCACCAGTTTTCCCGAGCTGGAAGAAGAGGCCAACAGGCGACACGTTGTCTTCGCCTCGCCAAACACGCTGCACGGTCTCCTGGCGACCGTCAACATGTTCCACGTTGAGTCGAAGATCGGCGAGCACGCCCAGGCAATTCAGCGCGAGGTCGGTGTGCTGACACGCGATGTTGAGTTGCTCGGCGAGCGGGTTGAGAAGCTTGGCCGGCACTTCCGCCAGGTCACCGAAGACATTGCCGACACGCAAACCTCGGTTGGCCGGATCGTCGCGAAGGGGCAGCGAATCAAGAGTGTCGACCTTAGTGGAGAGAGCTCGCGCGAGATCAGCGAGGGGTGAGGCTCGGTCCGATCCCGACGACCGTTATCGCGGGCTCCACGCTGCGACTTGGCCGATCAATCTGCGAATGTGGAGTGCATGGAGCGGGGCGAGCGGCATCGACCAGAGTGGCTTCAGCCACGCCTCAGAGCCGAGCGAGACCGCATCGGCCCCTGCCCATCCAAACTCGCGAACGTCATTGAACGTGCGCACGCCACCGCCCGCAATGATTGGCACGCGTATCCCCATCTCGCGCAGCTCATGTACCACGCGTAGGGCGATCGGCTTGATTGCCCGCCCCGAGAGGCCGCCATACCGATTCTTCAGCAGTGGCCGCCCCGTTGCAGGATCGAGGCGGAGCCCCTTCACGGTATTGATCGCAGCGATCGCCGCAACCCCGTGCGACTCCGCAAGGCGTGCATGCTCGCGGTAATCAAAGTCGGGTGAGATCTTCAGGATCACGGGGAACTTCGATGCTGGGACTGCGCGGCGCAACACCTCTTCGATGATGGCGCTGAAATCCACGTCGACGTTATGGCAGGAGACATTGAACTCCACTGCAGCAAGCTCGCCAGGTCGCGCCTTGGCGTTCACGGTTTCTACGAGTGCAACAAACTCATCTGCGCTAAATCCACCCAGCGAAAGGATGCGCTGCTGCTCCATTGTGCGCGGGAAGTACTCATCGAAGTAGCGATCCACGCCAATGTTCGACCAGCCGAATGCATTGAGCCACCCGGCGTCTACCTCTTGGAGCGCACCGCGATAGAGGCGCACGAGTTCAGGAAGTTCGCGGAGCGACCAGTGCTCACGAAGGGTGAAATGCCCCTCGCGTGGCTGCGTCGTGACGGTGCGCACGGTCACGGCGCCGAAGCGGCGCAGGTCGACAAAGTTTGCAATCGGGGAGAGGCCAAGAATCGCCAGGCGACCCTTTGGTGCGCCATAGCCGAGCAGGCTCGCACTCGTCACGAGGCGATTGCGCAGCTTGATCCCGTTAAGGTCGATCACGCGGCGATCGTAGCGCGAAGCACGACGACAAGGGCGACCGCCGTCAAAAGTCCAATAAGGAGACTGCCACGCCACCGTCCGATGAGGGCGCCAGCACCAACAGCAACAGCATCCGGCCCGATGCGCAGCCCGGTGTCGCCAATGAACACTGCCGTTGCGGCAATCGCACCGAGTGCTGCTGGCCCAATGAAACGGAGATAGGCGAGCACCGGCGCAGGGAGCCGCTCGACCCCTGGCGCAAGGAGCGGGATCGCGCGCGCCGCGTACGTGCCGAGCGCACAGAGGACGATAAGCGGCAGGAGGTCTGGTCGCACGAGGATCGGGTTCATCGTCGCGCACCTGTTCGCGGCGCGCCGATCATGCCGGCGAGTGGGCCGAGCAGGCCACCGATCAAGACCGCCGCGCGCGGATCAATGAGGAGTGCCGCAGCAATCGCCGTAATGGATCCGAATGCGAGTGCACGCGCAGCGGCGGCATCACGGACGAGCGAGAGGGCGATCCCCGCCATCGTGGCAGGAAAGACCACATCAAGCCCGATCGTTGCGGGATCAGGAAGTGCAGCGCCCGCAACCCAACCGGCAATCGTGGCAAGGTTCCATGGCACGAACACGGAGAGTCCGGCATACCAGGCGCCGGGAAGATCGATCCGCCCAAGGCGCGCAATATGTGCACTGGTCAACGCGAATGCCTCGTCGGTCAATAAGAAAGCGATGCGCGCTCGCACGCTTCGGGGGAGCCGTGCAGTATGCGGCGCGATTGATGCGGCATAGAGCATGTGGCGTGCATTCAACAGCCAGACCATCACGACAACAACGGCCCAGCTTGCACCGCCTGCGAGCAGCCCAACGACGGCGAACTGAGCCGCCCCAGCGAAGAGGATCGCGCTCAGCCCCGACGTCTCAACGAGCGAGAGTGATGCCTGCCGCGCCGTGAATCCGAAGATCGTGCCCACGATGATGATGCTGACCCAGACGCCAACCGAGTCGAGGAGGAGTCGCTTGCGTGCCGCAGTAAGCGCTGCGCTCATCGTGCACCATGCGGTTCAAGGACAACGACGGGGATCTCGCGCTCGGTCTTCCGCGCATAGGCCGCGTAGACACCATAGGTCGCATCGTCGGTGCGGCGGAGGTAGCCGAGACGTTCGGTACCAGCCGCAACGCGTGCGACATAGGGGTGTGAGCGACCGCTGCGAATCACCTGCACAGCCGGTTGTGCAACAAGGTTCTCATACCACGCGGGGTGCCCCGGTCGACCGTAGTTACTCGCGATCACGATGATCCGCGCGCCATCGGGGAGGTAGGTGAGGACAACGCGACGCGTCATCCCACTCTTCCGTCCGATCGTCTCAAGGATGATGCCAGGGCGCGGGCCGAGCCCCGCGGGGATTCGACCGTTTGTTGCGAGGGCAAGGCGCGCATGAATTGGCGCGATCACGCCGATCATGCGCCCGAACCAGCGCTGCGCCGCCTGCAGCCAGCGTGGACGTCGACTCGCCCAGTCGTCGCGCGCCATCGGCGATTTAGCGCTGTGTGAAGAGGTAGCGCACCGAGAGTGCGGCGAGCGTCGCGCCGATAAGTGGACCGGCGATGTAGACAACGGC
This sequence comes from uncultured Chloroflexota bacterium, assembly GCA_903864185.1. GTDB lineage: Bacteria > Chloroflexota > Limnocylindria > Limnocylindrales > Limnocylindraceae > Limnocylindrus. Next base: position 13,871 of record CAIPEX010000021.1, read on the forward strand.
CTGTGACAGGTCGCCGTACACAACTGCAGGACCGAACCAGCGCGCTGGGTTCATCGCGGCTCCGGTGAGCGGGCCACCCACGATGATGTCGGCCGTCACAGCAATGCCGATGAAGAGCCCGCCCATCTTTGGTGCGCGGGCATCGACGGCGGTCATGAGGACGGCGTAGACGAGCAGCGCGGTGAGGATCGCTTCAACGACGATCCCTTGCACAGCATCGAGACCTGCACCGAGCGCAGGTGATCCACCGAGCGCGTAGTCGTAGGCGCTTGGCGACTGAACGCCGAGGAAGGCGAGCTTGAGTGTCAGCCCGGCGAGCGTGGCGCCGATGAGTTGCGCTGCGATAAAGCGGAGCCCCTCAATTGTTCGAACCTTGCCGATAAGCCAGAGCGCGACGGTTACCGCTGGGTTGAACTGTCCGCCGCTGATGGTCCCGAAGGCGGTCGCGAGGACGGCCAGGGCGAGGCCATGGACGAGGGCAATCCCGAGGATCCCGATGGAGTTCCCCGTGATGATGTCGACGATGATCGTCCCCGCGCCAAGGACGAAGAAGAGATAGGTGCCGATCGTTTCGGCAGCGAGGGCGGCGATCAGGCTTCGGCTCGGCATCGGTGTCCTCCCTGGCGATTTTCGCCACTATTGAGCACGATTCAGTCCACGTGCGTGGGGTTGAGTGTAGGGCAGCGCGGCCAGCAAGCGGGCAGAGAGAGGGTGGTCTCGGCGGGTGCCCTATCCATGTGGGGCGCCATGCCGTATGCTTCACAGGTCACTCGGACTTCGGGTGACTCGAGAAAGCACGCACGCGACCGAGACCAGTCAACCGTTCCCTCATCGGGCTCGCGAGACAATGATCGGACCACGAGGCGAGCCAGCACTAGGAGTGAACGGAATGTACACAGACAAGAACTTGGTCTGCATGGATTGCAGCCAGGAGTTCGTATTTACGGCGCGGGACCAGGAGTTCTACGCTGAGCGCGGCTTCACGGAGCCAAAGCGCTGCACACCATGCCGCAATGCCCGCAAGGCGCAGCGCGAGGGTGGTTCGGCGGGTGGCGGCTTCGGCGGCTATTCCGGCGGCGGCAGCTATAGCGCGGGCGGCTACGGTGCCCCACGCGCTCCTCGCGGACCGCGCGAGATGCACCCGACAACCTGCTCGGATTGTGGCAAGGAGACCATGGTCCCCTTCCTGCCAACGAGCGGCAAGCCGGTTTACTGCGACACCTGTTTCGCAACGCGGCGCCCAGCGCGCTGATCTGCGAACGTTTTCGCATTTCTCGGACGGCCGGGGCCCTTTGGGCCTCGGCCGTTCGTTTTCCTACGTCGGACTAGCATCCACACATGAACCCACGCGACGCGTCGACTGAGCCGCACGATCCAATGCGGCGTACGGCGAAGCGAGCAATTAGCGCTTGGCGTGACGGGGCGCAAACGCCCCTCGACGATCTCCTTGCCGGCGAAGAGCCGATGCAGATCCTCCTCGCTGGCGCAGGGAGCGCGCCAATCGAAGTCGCGGTCACGATGCGCACGCCAGGAAACGATAACGAGCTTGCCGTCGGCTTCCTTGTCAGTGAAGGGCTCATAAACGCAGAAGATGTCGAGCGCGTTGCCTACGCTGATCCGGTTGACGCTGCGCAGCCCGAGAACCACCTCGTCGTGCACCTCAAAGGTGCATTCGATTCGACACGCATTGCCGAGCGCACCACCATCGCAAGCGCATCATGTGGGATTTGCGGTAAGGCCTCAATCGATGATGTTGTTGGGCGTTGCGCACCGGTTGTTCCAACTGCGAGACTCTCGGCTGCAGCGCTCGGCGCACTCCCTGGCGAACTCCGTACCGCACAGCCGGTTTTCGACCGTACCGGCGGACTGCATGCGGCAGCAATCGTTGGTGTGGGCGCAGGCGGGGCGGTGCAGATTGAGATGGTGCGCGAAGACGTTGGTCGACACAATGCGGTCGATAAGTTGATTGGCGCTGCGGCACTTGCCCACACGCTGCCACTGGCAGGGAGGCTCCTCCTCCTCTCGGGCCGCTGCTCGTTTGAGCTGGTGCAGAAGGCTGCTGCTGCTGGGATCGGCGCGATTGCCTGCATCGGTGCCCCGTCAGACCTCGCGGTCGAGACGGCAGAGCGCCTCGGGATCTGTCTCATTGGATTCTTGCGGGAGAACTCGCTCAACGTCTATACGGAGCGCGAGCGGGTCAGCGCGTAGGCGTCTCGTTCACTCTGAGCACTGCAAGTCGATCGACGAGCAGGCCAGCGTTGGCGAGGGCGAGCGACTCGTCAAAGATGCGCGAGAGCGCAGCGGCATCGAGCCTCTTCATGATTGCTGCATCTGCGGCTACTTCATCGCGTACGTGGTGGCCCGTTTCACGTGCGCGCTGCGCCGCAGCCTGCACCAGGCGCGTGGAGTCGGCGATATGCGACTGCAGGCGCTTCCCCCACGCTGCAATGAGCTCCACCAGTAGATCGGCGTTGACCGCATCGGCATGGTCGGTCGATCCGAGCGCTTCGAGAAGTGCACGCTTCTCTGGGAGGACGCGCGCCAGGCGTGTCGCAGCAGAGGCAGGATCGACGAGATCTTCCACACGCAACCCGAGACGCGCCGCGCGATCCTCATATGCTGGGCCGATACCGCGCTGGGTGGTGCCTACTTTCGCACCGCCGAGTCGCGCTTCGCGCGCGCGGTCGAGTGCAACGTGATACGGCAGGATCAAGTGCGCTGCGTGGCTCACGCGCACGCGCGACACATCGATGCCTCGCGCCGTGAGCTCGTCAAATTCACGGAGGAGTGTTGCCGGGTTCACCACGACGCCGGGGCCAATGACGGGCGTGATGTGGGGGTAGAGCACACCCGAAGGGACTAGGTGCAGTTTGAACGTGTCGCTGCCGATCACGATCGTGTGACCGGCATTATCGCCACCCTGATACCGGATGACCGTCGAGACCTGCTCGGCGAGGAAGTCGGTTGTCTTCCCCTTCCCCTCGTCGCCCCACTGGAGGCCGACGATCACGCTTGCAGGCATGCTGCCCCCTTATGGTCTCCCTGCCGAGCAACGCACGGCGCGCGGATCGTACCCTGTTGCGAGGTGCACGGCTAGACTCGCCGTATGGCGACCACCCCACGCAAGCCCTACACAGGATCCTGGCTTCCGAAACCCTCACTCTTCGTCAGCTGGCGGCCGAACGGGATCGGCCTCCAGAAGCCGAATCACCTTTGGGAGATGGCCCGTACCGTCTGGGAGAACCGCGGCAACCTTCGGTACGCCTGGCGCATCCTCAGTAAGGGGGTCTGTGATGGCTGCGCGCTTGGCGTCGCGGGCTTCAAGGATTGGACGATCGACGGTGTACATCTCTGCACCACCCGTCTCAACCTCCTGCAGGTAAACACCGCGCGCGCTCTCGACCCAGAGCTGCTTGCCGACGTCGACCTCTTGCGACAGCGCTCATCGAGCGAACTCCGTGCACTCGGAAGGATTCCGTATCCGATGCTCCGCATGCGCGGCGAGAAGGGATTCAAGCGAATCAGCTGGGAGCGAGCACTGCAGGTTGCCGGATCGCAGATCAAGGCTGCAGGCCCGAAGCGGATCTCGTTCTTCCTCACCGCTCGCGGCATCATGAACGAGACCTACTACGCAATCCAAAAGGTTGTGCGCTTCCTTGGAACAAATGACATCGACAATGCTGCGCGCATCTGCCATGCACCAAGCACCGGCGCGTTGAAGCACGGGATCGGCTATGGCGCAACAACGGTCTCGTATCGCGATGTTATTGAGAGCGACCTGATCATCCTCTTCGGCTCTAATGTTGCGAACGCACAGCCGGTCTTTATGAAATACCTCCACCTCGCAAAGAAGCGCGGTGCAAAGATCCTCGTCGTTAATCCGTATCGCGAGCCGGGGCTCGAGAACTACTGGGTGCCAAGCAATGCCGACTCGCTCCTCTTCGGCACGAAGATGGCAGACGCCTGGGTGCAGGTTGCGCAGGGTGGCGACATCGCATTTATCAGCGCGGCACTCCTGCGACTCGAAGAGATGAGCGCGCTCGATCGATCGTTTATCGAGAATAAGAGCGTTGGATGGAGCGAGCTGCGAGCGGCGCTCGCGACACGCAGCATTGACGACTATCTCGCCATGTCGGGCGCATCGCGGAGTGAACTCGAGCAGTTCTGCACGTTGTATGCGGGCGCGAACGCGGCAGTACTCGTCTGGTCGATGGGGATCACGCAGCAGGCGTGCGGGAGCGAGAATGTTGCTGCGATCGTGAACCTCGGGCTCGCCCGCGGCAACATTGGGCGCCCAGGGGCTGGGCTGATGCCGATTCGTGGCCACAGCGGTGTTCAGGGCGGCGCCGAGATGGGGGCCTATGCGACGGCACTACCAGGCGGCCTGCCGATCGAGCCGCGCTTCACCGAGCCGCTCGCCAGCGCCTACGGGTTCCCGATCGCCGCGCAGGTGGGACGCTCCGCACCCCAGCAACTCGATGCGGCAGAGCGAGGCGAGATCGACGTGCTCTGGAGCGTCGGTGGCAACTTCATGGAGACGATGCCCGATCCCGATGCGATTGCGAAGACGCTCGCGAAGGTGCCACTCCGCGTCCATCAAGACATCGTGCTCAGCAGCCAGATGTTGATCGATCCGGGCGAGGCGGTACTCCTCCTGCCCGCAACAACGCGCTACGAGGTTCCTGGCGGCGGAACCGAAACGACAACCGAGCGGCGTGTCGCCTTCAGCCCAGAGATTCCAGGACCACGCATTGGCGAGGCGCGACCGGAGTGGGAGGTGTTCACGCAGCTTGCTGCGGTCGTCGACCCAGCCCGCGCGCATCTTGTTGCCTTCCCCCGCGGCACGCAAGAGATTCGCGAAGAGATCGCCCGCATCGTTCCGAGCTACGGTGGAATCGAAACGCTGCTGAAGAGCGGCGATGCGATCCAATGGGGTGGCGAGCGCTTGTGCGAAGGACAGATCTTTGCGACGGCAGACGGCAAGGCACACTTTGCAACGGTCCTACCGATTGAGGCAACACTTCCAGTTGGGATGCTCAACCTCTCGACACGCCGCGGCAAGCAGTTCAACTCCATGGTGTGGAAAGATCGCGATCCACTCAACGGTGCACTGCGCAGCGACATCCTGATCTCAAGTGCAGATGCTGCCGCACGAGGATTTTCTGATGGCGATGCGGTGCGCGTCCGTAGCGCAACAGGAGAGGTCGCAGCGCACATCAAGGTCGCACCGATTCGTGCTGGCAGCGTGCAGATGCACTTCCCCGAGGCAAATCCACTCATCAACGGCACGCATCGTGATCCGATCAGCCACGTGCCTGATTACAATGCGATCGTTGAAATCCTTCCCGCGTAACCTCGTCCAGCAGCGCGCACGATGAGCGCCATCGGGATCCTCCTCGCCGGTGGTGCGAGCACGCGATTCCCATCAGGGAAGCTCGATGCGGCTATCCCGAGCGCACTCGCAACGCTGCGGGGGAGACCGGAGCTCGGCGGCCTGCGCCTGGTTGATGCGGCGCACGCCACCCTTGCCGCAGCGGTGGAACGGGTACTCGTGCTTGGTAGCCCGCAGCTGGCACGTGCCGCCGAGTGCGTGCCCGATCGTCGCCCGCACGAGGGGCCAGCTGCAGCACTTGCCGACCTGCTCGGCGGCGAACTCCTCCGCGACCTTCCAACTGAGACACGCGTGGTCATCCTCGCCGCCGACGCCCCGTTTGCGCCGCCCCTCCTACTCGGACTCATGGCGGCTGCGCACACCACACTCATCGTTGCCGATGGCGAGCCACTCCCGCTCGCCGTCGATCTGGGACGCCTCCGCGAGGCAGCGGCAGGCGCGCCGTTCCCGCGCCTTCGCGATCTCGCAACCACGCTGAACGCTGCACCACTCGACTCGCGCATCCTCGCGCGGCTCGACCCGCTCGGTGTGGCGTCTGCCGATATTGATCGGCCGGAAGATCTCACTGCGGCCAGATAGGCACGATGCGATGATGGTGCGATGAGTAGTGTGCCGACGATCCTCTGGTTTCGCCGCGACCTTCGCCTTGCCGATCATCCGGCGCTTGTCGCTGCGATTGAACATGCGCGCGCGACAGGCTCGCCGCTCCTCCCGATCTTCGTATGGGAGCCAGGGCTTGTACACGGTGCACGGTCGAGTGCGAATCGCACCTGGTTCCTTCGCGAGAGCATCGCGGAACTCTCTGCCGCGCTGACGGAACGTGGGTCGGGCCTCATTGAGCTTGAAGGACCCGCCACAAGCGCGCTCCCCGCACTCGTTGCGCAGCTTCGTGGCGCAGGCAATGCGACAGCGCCGATCTCGCTCTTCATCACACGCGACCACACCCCCTATGCGCGGTCACGCGATCGTGCCATCGCCGAGAAGCTTGCTCCACTCGGAGTAGCGCTCCATGCAAAGCGTGGGCTCAGCGTTGTCGAGCCCGACGAGCTGCTCACTGGTGGCGGAACACCATACGGCGTCTACACGCCGTATTTTCGCCGGTGGCTTGAGCGAATTGCAGCAGATCTGCACGCGCCACTCCAGGCGCCTACGCAGCTCCCGCCGCTCCCTGCCGGCCTGCACCATTCGCCACTCGCGCGCGCCGCATCAGGGGCAGATACACCACCAACAGCAGCGCGCGCCCTACTCCCAGTGCCGGGAGAGCGCGCCGCGCGCGCAGCTGCCGATGCATGGATTGAGGCAGCAGCACGTCGGGCGGGGGTTGCGTCGTACGCAGAGCAGCGTGATCTCCTCGCCGACGAGACGGGGACAAGTCGACTCTCTGCCGCGCTTCACTTTGGGCTCATCTCGCCGAGCGAACTCGTCCACCGCTTGCGCGACGTTGCTAGCGCGCAGCCTTGGGTGCGACAACTTGCATGGCGCGATTTCTATATCCAGGTGCTCTGGCATGCGCCACATGCAGCGCGTGCCTCGTGGCGGCCCGCATACGATGCGATCCCGTGGGAGCAGCACGACGAACCCTTTAACGCCTGGTGCGAAGGTCGCACCGGCTATCCAGTTGTCGATGCGGCGATGCGCCAACTCCTTGCTACCGGCTTCATGCATAACCGTGCGCGCATGATCGCCGCATCGTTCCTCACCAAAGATCTCTTGGTCGACTGGCGTCGCGGTGAGGGTCACTTCCTCAATCACCTGATCGATGGCGATATTGCTGCCAATAACGGGGGCTGGCAGTGGTCTGCGGGTAGCGGAACAGATGCCCAGCCGTACTTCCGCATCTTCAATCCCGTTGCGCAGGGCGAGCGATTCGATCCCGATGGCGCCTATGTTCGACGCTGGGTCCCCGAGCTTGCAGCGCTCTCGGCACCAGCGATCCACGCGCCATGGAAACATCCAGAGGCGTGCGCCGGAGCAGGCATCACGTTGGGCGCGCAGTATCCAGAGCCGATTGTCGATCACGCCGTCGCGCGAGCGAGGACGCTCGCAGCGTTCGCACACGCTCTTAAAAAGTGACACGTCTGTGAAAAAACGTTCAAGTGCGCACCCAGCATGGCGGCGGATCGCTGCCGTCTACATCGGCGTGCAGTTCGCCGAGATCTTTGGCGTGAGCATGATCTACGCGTATCTCCCCCTAGCCCTCGAAGGGGTCGGCGTGCCACTCAAGGAGATCCCGAGTCTCGCGGGGCTCTCAACTGCGGGTCTCTTCATTATTGGTGCGCCACAGGTACCGATCTGGCTCGCACTTGCTGAGCTGCGATCGCGCCGTCTCGTTGTGGTGCGGAGCGGCATCATCGCCCTCGCCGCGCTCGTTGCATTCGCCCTTGCCCGTGAGGCGTGGCAACTCGTTGCGGGCACGATCGCGCTCGGATTCTGGCTTGGCAATACGGGGGTGATGCTCGCGACGATTCGCGAGGTTGCGCCCACCAGCGCGCGTCCGGGGCTGATCGCTCTCTTCAGCGCCGCCGCACCAATGGGCTTCGCAGCAGGGCCACTCCTTGCCGCATGGATGATGGGCGGCCTCGGCCTCACGCTCGCCGCGCCAGTACTCGTCGCCGCCGCGGTGAACGGCTTCCTCATCATTGCCAACATCGTTGCGATTCCAGATGTGCGTCCCCTCGTACAACCGCGGGGCACGATCTTGGCCGTGGCGCGCAGGAGCCTGTCGAACGTCTTCCGCGATCCGGTGATCCGTGCCGGCTATCTCGTGCTCGGCTTCGCGATTGCGGGGGAGCGGATGCTACGACCCGTCTTACCGCTGCGTATCGCCGAGGTGCTGATTGGGCCGACGGTCGGGAGTCTTGCCGAGCCACTCTCGGCGCCGGGTGTTGCCGGTGCCGTTGGCCTCCTTACCGGGTTGAGTGCGCTGCTCGGCGCACTCGCCGCACCAGCCATCGCCCTGCTTGCGCCGCGAATTGGCATGCCGCGCACGATGGCGATCGGCTTCTTTGCGGGCGCGATTGCGGTGGCGTCGATGATGCTTGTGCCAACGCTCCCACTCCTCGCCCTGCTCAATGGCGTGCTCGCTGCGAGCGCGGCGCTCTTGCAGGCGATGGTGTTCAGCTGGCTCTCGGAGTCGGTGGTCGAGTCGCGCCGCTCTGCGGCGTTGAGCCTCGCCCTCTTCCCGTTGTATGCCGGTGCCGTTGTGGGGCCAATCCTGACGGCAATCGCCGCGCCGATCGGTGTGGCATCACGTGGCGACGAACTCGCACTCGCCCCAGTCTTCGCCGCCTCTGCTGCGATCCTCGCACTCGGCATCCTTGCTGCACGGCGCCTCCGTACCGCGAAGGCACGCTAGGCTATCGCTATGCCAACGATGCACGAGCACGCGAACGAGTACGAAGCAGCAACGCGCGCGTTTGAGCGCCAGGTTGCCGAGCTCTCCGCCGCGCAGCTCGACCAGAGACACCCAGAGGGCTGGTCGCCGCGGCAGGTGATCCACCATCTCGCCGACAGCGAGGCGCAGTCGTATGCGCGCCTGCGTCGTCTTGTTGCAGAACCTGCCGGCTCCATCATCCAGGGATACGACGAAGCGGCATGGGCAACGGCGCGTGCACTCGGCTACGAGCATGATCCGATCGACGTGCCGCTTGCGGTCTTTTCGGCGGTGCGCGCCGGCTCACTCGCCGTACTGCGCAACCTCACCGATACAGACCTGGCTCGCCACGGCATGCATAGCGAACGTGGTCGCATCACGGTGGAAGATTGGCTTGCGATCTACACGCGGCATCCGCGGGAGCACGGCGAGCAACTCGCTAAGGCGCTGCGCGGCGAGAAGTAACGCGCGAACGGGCCTCAGCCCGGAAGACGGGCCTCAGCCCGGAAGGTGGCGCTCCGCGTGACCGATGTAGCGGGCGTCGGGGCGGATGAGCTTATCGACCCCAGCCTGTTCAATGGCGTGTGCCGACCATCCGGCGATGCGTGCAATCGCAAACGTCGCGGGGAAGAGATCTGGCACGAGGCCGACACCCTGAAGGACGGCTGCGGCGTAGAACTCGACATTCGTCTTCATCGCGCGTCCCGGCTTCATCTCTTCAAAGACGCGCAGGATCACCTCTTCGGCGCCGATCGCGAGATCGAGCCAGTCGGGTCGGTTCGGCATCGCCTCCGCCACCTTGCGAAGCGCTGCAGCGCGTGGATCGTAGGCGCGGTAGACGCGGTGCCCGAAGCCCATGATGAGCTCGTGGCGGTTGAGCTTTCCGCGCGCCCAATCCTCGGCGCGATCAACTGAGCCGATCTCGCCAAGCTGGCCGATCACCTCAGCCGGGGCGCCGCCGTGAAGCGGGCCCTTCATCGCACCGATCGCACCGCAGATTGCCGACGCGATGTCAGAGCGCGTGGCGATGATGACGCGTCCAGCAAAGGTGCTGGCGTTTAGGCCGTGCTCTGCGCCAGCCATAAGGTAGGCGTCGAGCGCGCGCGCAGTTGCAGGATCGGGGGTTTTGCCGTGGAGTTGCTGCAAGAACGCGGCGGCAAGATGCAGCCCTGGCTCTGGGTTGATCGGCTCAAGCCCCTGGCGGAGTCGCGCGAACGCGGCGAGTGCCGATGGTGCAAACGCAATGATGCGCTTCGCCTCTTCGGCGGTTGGCGGCCATCCGAGTCGCTCACCTGCGCCCCACACCGAGATTGCCGTTCGCAGCGCATCCATTGGATGCGCATGTGCTGGCAAGAGGCGCAGTGCTGCGAGGACGGTTGGCGGCACGCTGACAGGCGTGAGTTCGGCGTTAGGGTGCCACTCACCGGTGAGCAAGAGATCGACAACGCTTGCGTACGTTCCCTGCGTGACGAGCTCTTCAATGGGGTAGCCGCGATAGAGGAGGCGACCAGCTGCGCCGTCGACCGAGCCAACGGCAGTCTCAGCGCCAATGACGCCTGCGAGCCCGGGGCTGAAGACCTGGTCAGCGCTCATGCTCGTGGTCGCCGATCAACAAACTCGAGGACGAGGCGAAGCATGACCGAGCCGAGCAGGGCGACAAAGATTGAACCGAGGAAACCGCCCGGGTCTCCATATCCCGCACCTTTCGCAAGTGTCCCGCCGACGAGGCCACCAAGGATGCCGACCAATAGATTGGTGAGGCAGCCGCGTGCCGCTCGGCCACGGACAATGAGCGAGGAGAGCCCGCCGGCAAGGATGCCGACGAGTGCCCAGCCAAGTGGATCAAGGTCAAAGAATCCCATCGCACTGAGCGTACGCCTCTTCAGAAAATCGCGCCGCGGCGTGCGTTGGTGCCGACCCCGCCCCACCGCTAGACTCGCTCTATGTCCGACGGCACCCTTTCCACGCGCCAGGTTGCCGCCCCCGTCGATCCGATCTTCGGCATCGTTGATGCCTATCGCGCCGACCAGCGCCCCCACAAGATGAACCTCGCCGCCGGTGTCTATATGGATGAGACCGGCCTCACGCCGATCCCCGCCAGCATCCGCGAGGCTGAGCGCCGCATCCTTGCGGCGAGCACGAGCAAGCTCTACGCGCCGATCAGCGGTGAGGGCGCGTATCTCGATGCCGTTCGCAATCTCCTCTTCCGACAGCCAGGTGATGTATGGGGCGCCACGCATCCTGCAGTCGCGGATGGTCGCGTCACGCTTCTGCACACTCCGGGCGGCACGGGCGCGATGCGTCTCGCCGTCGATCTTGTGGCGCGCCTTCGCCCTGGTGCCGAGGTCTGGGTGGGCGAGCCAACCTGGCCGAATCACTTTCAGATCGTTGACGCAGCGCGGGTCAACCTTCGTCGCTTTGCCTGGCTCACCACCAATCAGCAGGCCTTCGACGAGAGCGGCCTCCTCGCGGCACTCGACGCAGCGAAGGCGGGCGATGCGTTCATCTTTCACGGCACATGCCACAACCCAACCGGCATCGACCCAACCGCGACACAGTGGCAGCAGATCGCCGAGCGGGTGGAGCAGCGCGGCCTCATCCCGATTATTGACACCGCCTACCAGGGCCTCGGCGATGGACTCATCGCCGACACCGCCTCACTCCGCGCCTTCCTCGCAACCGGCGTCGAGCTCCTGGTGGCGAGCAGCGCGAGCAAGAACTTCTCCCTCTATAACGAGCGCGTCGGCGCACTCGCAATCGTCGGCGCAACAGGTGCAGCAACGAGCATCCTCGCCAGTCACGCGCGCCAGATTGTGCGCACCATGTGGTCGAACCCACCCGTCCACGGTGGCGCGATCGTGGCAACGATCCTGGGCGACACGCAGTTGCGCACCCAGTGGGAAGAGGAGCTCGAAGCGATGCGCCTTCGCATCCTTGCGAGCCGCCACGAACTCACCGCGGCGCTGGCCGCAGCCGGTGCGCAGGGGTTCGCGCGCCTCCTCGAGGGTCGCGGCATGTTCTCGCTCCTTGGTCTCACCGACGCACAACTCGCCCGCCTTCGCGATGAGCATGCGATCTATCTCGTTGCGCAGGGGCGCATCAATATGGCCGGCCTCTCGCCCGCGAAGGTCCCCGTCGTCGCCCAGGCGGTCGCGCAGGTGCTCGCAGGCGGTGATCGATGAGTAGCCGCATTCAGCCAACGCTCGCAGCCCGCGTCTGGGGTGGCACGCGCCTCCGCACCCTTGTCCCCGGCGCCGGTGAGGCGATGCGTGCATCACGTGAGCCGATCGGCGAGGCCTGGTTCGGCGATGCAGATGAGTCGCGGCGCGGCGTCTTAGTGAAGTTGCTCGACGTCCACGAGCGCCTCTCCGTCCAGTTGCACCCCGACAACACACTTGCCGCCGAGTTGCATGGGCCAGGTGCAATCGGCAAACACGAGGCGTGGGTGATCCTCGACGCATCGCCCGACGCAACACTCCTGCTCGGTCGCGATCCAAGCGTTGCCGCATCAGATGTTGCCGCAGCCGTAGCGGCGGGTCGTGGTGTTGAGCAGCTGCTGGCACGCATCCCCGTTGTCGCTGGCGATGTACTCGATGTCCCACCAGGACTTCTGCATGCACTCCTCCCCGACATTCTCGTCTGGGAGGTGCAGCAGCCAACGGAGCGCACGTATCGCGTTGCAGACTGGGGTCGTGGCGATCCGACGCGCCCACTCCATCGCACCGAATCTGCGCGCGCGCTGAATCCAGATGCACTCGGTCGCGTCGACGCGCATCTCGACTGGTCGACGCCGGGTGAGCAGCGACTCTTGCGCACGCCACACTTCGACATCCACGCCATCGTCGGCCCATTCACCGGAGCGATCACTGGCGAACTGCACCACGCGGGCGATACGATTGCGACACATGTGACACAACCCGGTGTCGCTGACGCCATTGCGCCCGTCCGCTTGCGCGATCTCGAACTTGCCGCATGGTCGTCGGCGCACCTCGCAGACGTGGCGGAGGTGGTGGTTCCGGCTGGAAGCACCCTCCTGATTGCAATCGGTCGCTAACCGCCCAGAGCCGCCAGGAAACGTTTAGGTTTCTAAACAAAGGGCGGCTGAGCCCTTTTTTGCGCGTAAATCCCCCTGAAAACCCCCCATTTCGCCGGCCGAACGCTTGCATCCTTCGCCGCTCATCCTTCATGATGGAGGTCCTCGACTGCATCGGACGCAGCCGCATTGGAGGGTCTCGGCCTTCCATATGGAGTACGTAGTCCGAACAGGAACGAGCCCGACCAGAACGGTTGGGAATAGCAATAAGGAGGACCTCATGAAGGTCTTGAAGAAGACGGGCATTGCAGCGATTGCCGCTGCCGCCCTTCTCGTGAGTGCTTGCGGCGCGGCGTCGTATGACACTCCAGCTGGTACCGATCTCGTGATCGGCATTAGCTTGCCGCTCAACGGCTCGGCGCTGGCTTCGGCCGGCCCGGCGC
>CAIPEX010000022.1 GCA_903864185.1 uncultured Chloroflexota bacterium
CGTAGGGAGCGGCTTCGGCGGGCTCGCCACGGCGATCCGCCTCCTCGCTGATGGCTGGCGCGTGACGCTCCTTGAGGCCCGCCCGGAGATTGGTGGTCGTGCCTCACGCATCCGCGAGGGTGGCTACACGTTCGACACCGGCCCGTCGCTCATCACGATGCCCTGGCTCTTCGAAGAGGTCTATGCGGCTGCCGGCGAGACGATGGCCGACCACGTGACACTTCGCCAACTGAACCCCGGCTACCGCATCTTCTGGACCGGCGAGGATCGTCACTTCGACTTTGGGAGCGATCGCGAGCAACTCCTTGCTGAGATGCGCAAGTTCTCGGGTGCCGATGCAGCACAGCTTGACGCATTCCTTGCGGCATCTGGCGCGATCCATCGCGAGGGGATACTCGTCTCGGGTCGAAAGAACTTCCTCAGCCTCAAAGACTTTGTTGCACTCCTACCAACGATGGCGCGCCTCGATGCGATCCGCTTCCTCGAGGGTTGGGTTGCGAAGTTCTTCAAGGAGCCGCATGTGCAGCAGGCATTCGGATTCCACTCACTCTTTATCGGCGGTGACCCTGCTCGCGTCCCTGCAATCTATTCGGCGCTCGCCTACCTGCAGGTTTCCGACGGGATCTGGTACGCCGAGGGTGGCGTCTACAGCGTGATTGAATCGTTCGGCAAGATCATTACCAAGATGGGTGGCTCGATCCTCACCAACACCAAGGTCGATCAGATCATCCACCGCAACGGGCGTGCCATTGGCGTGCGCAGTGCAGATGGAACAATCCACAATGCCGATATCGTGATCTATAACGGCGACGTAACGGCGCGCGATGCGCTCCTCCCCGACATGCCCGACCGGCTCCCCTGGCGCTTGCGCCCACTCCGAACAACGATGTCGGCACTCATGCTCTATCTCGGCACGACGCGCCGATTTGAGAAGCTGCTCCATCACACCCTCGTCGTGGGCGACGACTATCACGGCTTCATCAAGGATGTGACGCGTGATCGGCGCATGCCGCGCAGCAACGCGGTCTATATCCATGCCCCCTCCCGCACCGAGCCGGCAATGGCGGTCCCTGGCGGCGACTCGATCGCCATCCTCCTCCCCGTGCCGAACCTCGCCTCGGGCGACGACTGGACGGAGGCTGCGCCACGGATGCGCGACCGCACGCTCGCCTGGCTCGAGGAGTGGGGGCTCCCTGGCCTCCGTGACTCCATCGCCGTCGAGCGCTCCTGGACCCCGCTCACCTTCCGGGACGAGCTGCTCGCCCCCGATGGGAACGCCTTCGCCGTTGAACCGTCGCTGCAGCAGTCGGCCTACTTCCGCCAGCCCAACCGTGACCGTGCCCTCGCGGGTCTCTACTACGTTGGTGGCGGCACACACCCGGGCGCGGGCATGCCGGGCGCACTCCTCACCGCGCAGGTGACACAAGACTTGATCCGTGGCGACTATCGCTCACCCCATGCAACGCACACCTCTCGGCCAACAGGGAACCTCGTGCAGCCATGAGCAGTGACGGCGTCGCGTCGCCACGTCGCGACCCAGCTGTTGATGCACTCCTCCCCGAGGCACGAGCGGTCATCAACCGTGTTGCACGAAGCTTCTCGCTCGCCGCGCGCCTCTTGCCACCGCGCACGCGCGACGATATCGATCTCCTCTACCTCGCACTCCGCGGGCTCGACGACCTGATCGACGTTGAGGTGCGCGCTGGCGGGCTCTCTGCCGATGCCGCAGAGGCACGTATCGCCGCGATCGAGTCCTGGTGTGCTGGCGGTGAGCAGGGTGCTGCGAACGGCGGCCGCGAGCTCCAGATCTTCGCCGACCTTTCGCGGCGCTACGCAACATTCCCGCGCGATGCCGTGGCAGACTTTCTTGCAGGGATGCGGAGCGATCTTGGCGTCGTTCGCCTCGCAACAGACGCAGATCTTGATCGCTACTGCTATCAGGTTGCGGGGACCGTGGGCCGGATGATGTGCTCGATCCTCGGCGTACGCGAGGGGGACGAGGTGGCAGCCGATGCAGCGGCACGTGCACTTGGCGCAGCAATGCAACGGACGAATATCCTCCGCGACATCGACGAGGATCTTGCAAACGACAGGATCTACCTTGCAGCGACGGCACTGACGCGCCATGGGATCCACCCCGACGCGAGTGCTGGTGCACGCTCACTCCTCGACGACGATCGGCGCGCACTCATTCGGGAGCAGATCGCCGCTGCCGACGCAGACTACGCACGTGGACGCGCTGGGCTCCGCTATCTCCGCCGCGGCGGACGCTCGATCGCGGCGGCGGCCGCCCTCTATCAAGAGATCCTGCGGCAGATCGAGCGCGATGGCCTGGGAGCCTGGCGACCGCACCGACCGGTGGTCGGCCGCTGGCGCAAGGCACGCCTCATCGTGCGCGCGCTCTTCTCGCGCGCGAGTTAAGCCTCGCTACTCGCGCTGCTCTGCTGGGCGTGGCGCGCCAGCGCGATCAGCGCACCGATCACCACGGCGGTTCCTGCGAGCTGAAACCCTGACGGCCGATCGCCGAGGAGGGCGACCCCGCCGAGGAGGGCGATGACTGGAACGAGCGTGGAGAACTGCGAGACGATCGTCGTCGGCAGTCGCCGGGTTGCCTCGAGATACAAGATGAAGGGCATCGATGCGCCGAGGATCCCCGTGGCGCCAACGGCAGCCCAGAGGAGCGGCGTCGATGGGAGGCCCACCTCCTGGTGCAGCACGACGACGCGCACGAACATCACCACTCCGGATGCGAGCATTGCAACGACGAGCTGCGAGGTGACGAGCGGCAGCACCGGGATGGTGCGGACGAGCTTCGACGAGAGGAGCACATAGGCGGCGCCGCAGAAGAGCCCAAGGAAGGAGAAGACAACGCCGATCGGATCGAGGGCACCACTGAATGCGTCGCCACCGATAACGAGGCCGACACCTGCAAGCGAGAGGATCATCAGCAGCGCGCTCGTGCGCGACACCCGCTCACCGAGCAGTGGTGCGGCAAGGATGGCAACGATCACGGGGTTCAGCGCGGAGTCAAGTGCGACGAAGGCGCCACTCGAGAAGATAATGCCGATATTGCCGAGCGTGTAGGCGCCCCAGGGCTCGATAATCCCGGTCCCTGCGGCACGAGCGAGGCCAGGAAAGCGAAAGCTAGCGAGTTCACCGCGAAGGGCACCGAGCGCAAGCAGGGCAATCGCACCAACTGCCAGCTCGATCAAGAGGAACGTGTCGTTGGCAACGTGGTTCGACAGCACGTAGTCAGAGGTGGTCGTGCTCAACCCCCATCCGAGTGCCGCTCCGATCGCTGCGAACACGCCGAGGAGGCGTGGCGAGCGTCCACGGGCCGCGCCCGTGGCGCCACGCGTTGTCATGCCTTCGGCTTCACCCAGTTGGGCATCTCCGCC
>CAIPEX010000023.1 GCA_903864185.1 uncultured Chloroflexota bacterium
TCACGCCACTCGCGTTCGCCCTTCCAGTTGGACATCGGATGCGTGTGCTCGCACCAAAGGGTCGCTTCACACTCGCACCAGACGATACGCGTACCCATCTTTTTGTTTCTTCTGGCACTGGGATCGCCCCATTCGTCTCCATGGCGCGAACGCTCCTTGATGACGGCACGCCGCGGCGCGCGATCTACCTCAACGGTGTCAGTTATGCCACGGATCTTGGCTATCGCGATCTCATCGATGGGTGGGCGGCTACGGGAACGTACCCAGCGACGTACGTGCCGACCATCTCGCGGCCGGCCGATCCACTGAACGCCGGATGGAGCGGCCGAACGGGACGTGTTGAGACGATCATTCGCTCGGCCCTTGCAGATCTGCATGTTGATGCTGGCAACGCGGTGGCGTATCTCTGCGGCAACCCCGACATGATCGTTGCTGCAGAGCACGAGCTGGCCAGCTACGGCCTTCCCACTGAAGCAATCCACAAGGAGCTCTACTGGCCTGCGGGGAAGCAGCCGACCGGTTCGGTCGAGGGCTAGGCTACGGGCGGGCCGCCCGCAACTTCGTCAAGAAGAACTCCTGCAGGCGATCTGTGCTCACGCGCTCCTGCTCCATCGTGTCACGATCACGAATCGTGACGGCGTTGTCATCGAGTGATTCAACATCGACGCAGATGCACCAGGGGGTGCCAATCTCGTCTTGACGCCGATAGAGCTTGCCGATCGCTGCGGTGTCGTCGTAGACCGCAGGGAACTCTTTCGCCAGGCCATCACGAATCGCGTGTGCCTTCTCCACCAGGTCGTCGCGCTTCTTGAGGAGCGGCAGGACGGCAACCTTGTAAGGCGCGAGTTCTGGGTTGAGCGCAAGGACCACGCGCTTCTCGCCACGGACCTCCTCCTCGCGATAGGCATCAATAAGAAAGGTGAATGCAGCACGGTCGGCGCCCGCCGCAGCTTCGACGACCCATGGCGTGAATGATGTCTCCGTTGCCGGATCAAAGAAGTCCAGGTTCTCGCCGCTCTCGGCGGCGTGTCGCGAGAGGTCGAAGTCGCCACGGTTGTGGATCCCCTCAAGCTCTTTCCAGCCAAACGGGAAGCGATACTCGACATCGATTGCTCGCTTCGCGTAGTGCGCGAGTTCATCTGGTGCATGCTCGCGGATGCGCAGTCGCTCGGGAGAGACGCCGTATGCCTTGTACCAGGCGAGTCGACGCGGGAGCCACTCATCGAATGCCGCCGTTGCCGCCTCGTCAGGCCGCACAAACATCTGAAGCTCCATCTGCTCAAACTCGCGCATGCGGAAGACGAAGTTCCCAGGGCTGATCTCGTTGCGGAACGACTTGCCGATCTGTGCGATGCCGAATGGAATCTTCTTACGTGCCGCCTCGCGCACATTGCGGTGCTGTACATAGGCACCTTGGGCCGTCTCTGGGCGCAAGAAGATCACGGATGCATCTTCTTCCACTGGCCCCATGAAGGTCTTGAACATGAGATTGAATCGGCGTGGCGCCGTGAGCGTGCCTGCACAATCTGGGCAGACGAGCGCGAGCTTGGCCACGATCTCTGGATCAGCAATCTGTGTCGGCGTAAGGTCTCCCGTTCCAGGAAGTTCGTCGAGACGATAGCGTCGCTTGCACGCCGTGCACTCCACGAGCGGATCGCTGAACGAGCCGACGTGGCCAGAGGTGCGCCAGACCTGCGGGTGCATGAGGATTCCGGCGTCAAGGCCAACGACATCGTTCCGCTCCTGCACGATGCTGCGCCACCAGGCACGCTTCACGTTGTTCTTGAGCTCTACGCCGAGCGGGCCGTAATCCCACACTGCGTTGATCCCGCCATAGATCTCAGAGCTTGGAAATACGAAGCCGCGTCGCTTGGCCAGCGAGACGATCGTGTCGAGGTCGGCGACAGCGGGGAGCGCGGCCGCAGCGGGCGTGCCCGCTAGTGTCGTCTCCTGATCGGCGCGCATATTCATCGTGGGGAAGCCTACCCGATCGCTCGCCCACCCCTCGCAGCACGCTCCTGCGGGCGAGACGCCACCCCGTTGGAGGTCGGCTCAGTCGCTCGCTGGCGTCTTCGGTGTTGCGGGCGGCGTACTCGGTGCGCTGCTTGTTGACGCGTCAGGAGCACGGCGGTCGAGCTTCGCCCAGCCGCTCCCCTTGAAGTGCACGCTGGCCGGTGTGAAGAGGCGCTCGAGTGCGCCTCCGCACCCCTCGTGAGCGGCGGGGGCTGCCTCGTCAATGCCGCGAAGTAGTTCGATCACGAGATCGCAGCGCGTGCAGCGGTAGTCGTAGAGAGGCATCAGCCTCCCTCCCCTTCAAGGCGGGCGATCTCATCGCGAAGCTCCTTGGCTCGTCGCTCTGCTCCGTCAACGACAGCGGGTGGTGCCTTACCGGTAAATGATGGATCAGCAAGACGCGCCTCTGTCGCCGCGAGTTGCGTGCGCGCCGCGGCAAGATCTTTGGCGCGGCGCTCACGGTCGGCCGCCAGTGCATCTGGATCCGCCGCAGGCGCGGAGAGGCGTGCCGTCAGATTGCCTGCAACAACCAGGAGCCCCTCGGCATCTCCGCCGAACGTTTCTTGGATGAGGAGTGGGCGCACTCGGGCGAGACGCTCGATCGCCGGAGCCAACATCATGCCGATCTGCTGTAGCGATGCGGGTGCGGCAACCACGAGCGGGAGCCATGCACCAGCAGGAAGTTTTGCGGCAGTGCGTGCCGCACGTACCTCGCGCACAAGTTCAAGCCACGCGTCGATCTCTGCGGATGCTCCGGTCGGGGTGCCGTGTGCCGTCGGCCAGTCTGCGACCGCGAGCAGGTCTGCCTCGCCCTCGCGGTGCGGCAGCGCCTCCCAGATCCCCTCCGTGATGAACGGCGCCATCGGATGCAAGAGGCGCAGTAGCGTGTCGAGCGATTCAACGAGGCTCCACCACGTGGCGGCACGCATCTCTGGCGAGACTGCAGGATCTGCAAGTGTCACCTTCGCGAGTTCAATCGCCTGATCGCAATACTCGGCCCAAAGCGCGTCATAGATACGCTGCGCCGCCTCAGAGAACGCGTACGTCGCCAGCGCATGCTCAACATCCACGACCGCCGCCTCTGTGCGCGCGGCAAGCCAGGCACCATATGGTCCAGCTGCGGCATATGCGTCGCGGCCCTGGGGGCGATCGCCGATCGGCACGTCGGGCCGTGCGCCGAGAACGTATCGCGCCGCATTCCACAACTTGTTCATGAAGTTGCGCGAGTTCTCGAGCTTCTCAGGCACGAGTCGCTGGTCGGCGCCAGGCGCAGTGCCCGAAACGAGCGCGAAGCGCAGGGCGTCGGCGCCGACGTCGTCAATGAGTGAGAGCGGATCGACGACGTTCCCCTTCGTCTTCGACATCTTCGCCCCTTCAGGGTCACGCACCATTCCGTGCAGGTAGATCGTCTCGAAGGGCGGCTCGCCCATCAGCTCAATGCCGAGCATCATCATCCGCGCAACCCAGAAGAAGAGGATGTCGTGCCCCGTCTCCATCACCTGCGACGGGTAGTAGCGTGCAAGGTCGGGAGTCTGGTCTGGCCATCCGAGGGTGCTGAATGGCCAGAGGCCACTGCTAAACCACGTGTCAAAGATGTCGCTCTCTTGCGTCAGTGCCTCGGGCGGTGCGCCACATGCGCTGCATCCGGCAGGTCCAGCTGCGTCAGCCGTGACCGTGATGTGCCCTTCGCTGCAATACCAGGCAGGGATGCGGTGCCCCCACCAGAGTTGCCGACTCACATTCCAATCACGAATCTCAGTCAGCCAGTGCTCCCATGTCTTCTCGAAGTGGGCTGGAACGATCGTTGTCTTCCCTTCGCGCGTCGCGGCAAGTGCCTTCTCTGCGAGTGGCTTTGCCTTGATAAACCACTGCGTCCGCAAGCGCGGCTCAAGGATGTCGTTGCTCCGCTGGCAGCGCGCAGGGTTCGCAGTGTGTGGTTTTACTGAAACAAGTTGGCCGCGCTCTTCCAGTGCTGCAACGATCGCCTTACGTGCTGCGAATCGATCCATCCCCGCGAATGGTGCTGGCGCATCGGACACGATGCGTGCGGATTCATCGAGAATCGTTGGCGCGGGGAGGTTGTGGCGCAGGCCCGCCTCGCGGTCGTTCGGATCGTGTGCGGGGGTGAGTTTTACTGCACCAGTACCGAACGCCTGATCGACGAAGTCGTCGGCAACGATCGGTACCGCCCGCTCAACAAACGGTACGACGACGCGCCTCCCCACGAGTGCTGCATAGCGCGGGTCGGCTGGATGCACAGCAACGCCGGTGTCGCCAAGAAGCGTCTCTGGCCGGGTCGTTGCCACGACCACGCCGGAATCACTCGCGCCACCTTCGAGTGGGTAGCGAATCTCCCAGATACTCCCCTGCTCTTCGGCGGCAACCGAC
The DNA here is from genome assembly GCA_903864185.1 of uncultured Chloroflexota bacterium. Classification (GTDB taxonomy): domain Bacteria; phylum Chloroflexota; class Limnocylindria; order Limnocylindrales; family Limnocylindraceae; genus Limnocylindrus. Next base: position 4,402 of record CAIPEX010000023.1, read on the forward strand.
TCAAGATCTGAGACGCTCGTCTTGCAGCCGGGGCACCAGTTCACGAGCGCCTCGGTGCGGTATGCGAGCCCGCGCTCATAGAGCGTTGCAAACGCCGTGCGCACGGCGCGGCTCGACATCTCGTCCATCGTAAAGCGCGTGCGTCCCCAGTCGGCGGAGGCACCGAGCCTGCGGAACTGCCCGAGGATGACGCCACGCGTCTCATCCATGAAGGTGTGCATGCGCTCGAGATAGCGCTCGCGACCAAGGCTTGCGCGACTCTCCCCCTCCGCGGCGATCACCTTGTCGAGGACGAACTGTGCGGCGATCGAGGCGTGATCAACACCGGGGAGCCAGAGCGCTGCTCGACCCTGCATCCGCGCACGACGTACGAGCAGATCTTCCAGGGTGACGAAGAGCGCGTGTCCTACATGCAGGCCCCCCGTCACATTGGGTGGCGGCATGATGATCGTGAATGGCGGCAGATCTCCGCTAGCGCGCGGGCGTGCGTCGGGATCACTGTAGTTTGATGCGGCCCAACGCTCGGCGACGCGCGGCTCAATCGCGCTCGGCGTATAGGAGGGACCGAGCTCCTTCGCGTTGCTCACGCCGAAGCGCGTGGCGCGGTGCGAGCCGCCCGCGGTGCGCGACGTGCCGGCGCCTTCCGCGCTACCTGATCATCGCTGGCTGCCGTCAGGAGGAGTGGTGGGACGCCATCACGGATCGTCTCCTCCGTCACGGTGCAGAGGCGCACCTCTCGTCGATCTGGAAGGTCGTACATCGTATCGAGGAGTGCCTCCTCAACGACGGCACGGAGTGCGCGTGCACCAGTCTTGCGTGTGAGTGCCTTCTCGGCGGTTGCGGTAAGTGCACCCGGCGTGAACTGCAGGTCGACACCATGCAGGCGGAAGAGCGCCTGGTACTGCTTGACGATCGCGTTCTTCGGCGCAATAAGGATTTGCACGAGATCGTCAACGGTGAGCTGGTCAAGGGCGACGATCATCGGCAGGCGACCGATGAACTCCGGGATGAGGCCATAGCGGAGCAGATCGTCGGGCATCAGGTGCTCGAGGATGCGCGCTCGCGCCTCAATCGTTGCGGGCGAGTCTGCGCCGAAACCGATCCCACGCCGCCCGACGCGAGCGGCCACGATCTTCTCTAGTCCTTCAAATGCCCCGCCGCAGATGAAGAGGATGTTCGTCGTATCAATCTGCAGGTACTCCTGGTGGGGGTGCTTCCGTCCGCCCTGTGGTGGAACATTCGCCACCGTCCCCTCAATGATCTTCAGCAGTGCCTGCTGCACGCCCTCACCTGAGACATCGCGGGTGATGGAAGGATTGTCGGCCTTGCGCGTAATCTTGTCGATCTCATCGATATAAATGATGCCGCGCTGTGCCCGCTCAATGTCGCCGTCTGCTGCCTGGATCAGGCGCAACAGGATGTTTTCAACGTCTTCACCGACATAGCCAGCCTCGGTCAGGCTCGTTGCATCAGCAATACAGAATGGGACATCGAGATAGCGCGCGAGCGTCTGGGCGAGCAGCGTCTTCCCCGACCCGGTCGGGCCGACGAGCAAGATGTTCGACTTCGCAATCTCAACGCTATCCCCAGTCGTTGGCGCGGCAATCCGCTGGTAGTGGTTATGCACCGCAACGGCGAGTGAGCGCTTCGCGCGCTCCTGGCTCACCACATGTTCGTTGAGCGCGGCGTGGATCTGGCGCGGGGTTGGCGCAGGGCGACGACGCTCCGCTTCGCGCGCCTGTGCGCTCGGCGAAGGGTCAACGGCAATCTCGGCGCAGAGTGCAACGCACTCATCGCAGATATAGACGCCCTGGCCGGCAATGAGCTTCCGCACCTGCTCTTGACTCTTGCGGCAGAAGGAGCAGCGATAGGAACCGTTCCCTGCGCTGCTCGCTCGTGGCCCCTTCGGTCGGTCGCCCCCCGTCGCCACGCTCCTACCTCTTCGCTGGCGGAACGATTGCAGGGAGCTTGTAGACCTCGTCAATGATCCCGTACTCCACCGCCTCCTCTGGAGAGAGGAAGAGGTCGCGGTCGGTATCTTTCATGATCTTGTCGATCGGCTGGCCCGTATGCGCAGCGAGAAGCTCCTGCGTTGTCTTCACCAGTTGCTCCATCTCTTTCACCTGAATGAACACATCGGGCGTATTGCCGCGGAATCCGCCGGACCCCTGGTGGATCATGATGCGGCTGTGCGGGAGGGCGAAGCGCTTCCCTGCTGCGCCTGCAGCAAGAAGGACAGCACCCATCGACATCGCAATCCCGGTGCAGATCGTGTGCACTGGGGCGCGAACATATTGCATCGTGTCGTAGATGGCGAGTCCAGCTGTGACGACTCCGCCCGGGCAGTTGATATAGAGCGAGATCGGCTTCTCAGGATCCTCGGAGTCGAGGAAGAGGAGCTGGGCAATGATGAGGTTCGCCATATCGTCTTCAACGGGGGTACCGAGGAAGATGATCCGCTCTTTGAGCAGGCGTGACCAGATGTCGTAGGCGCGCTCCCCCTTACTCGAGGATTCGATCACCATTGGAACAAGCATCGCTACCTCCTTGCAGCGCCGATACTGGCGCACCACCTTGGGTAGGGAGTCTACTGGGCGGACCCCTTCTTTGGTGTTGCTGCGGCGACGGCTGGTGCTGGGCGCTCTGGCCCCCACGCAGGCCAACTCTCTGGATGCGCGTCAAACCACTCGTCAACCAGCCGCTCGACGACCAGGGAGCGGCGCAGGGAGGCGCGAATCGCGCGCCGTCCACGCTCTGAGGCGAGGTAGGCCTCCATCTTTCGCTGCCCCTTCACTTGCGGCATGGCACGGGCCACCTCTTCGTCAACGAGGGCCTCAGGCACCTCAACGGACTCTGCGCCGGCGACAGCAGAGAGGACAAGGAGCGTGCGCGCGCGCTTCTCGCCGCGCTCGCGCATCTCTGCGCGGATCTCCTCAGGCGCCTTACCGGCCGCCTGGAGGTACTGCTCAAAGGTGAGACCCTGCCGTGCAATGCTGCGCGCGAGCTCATCGACGAGCCCGTCCACCTCTTCTTCAATGAGTGGGTCGGGGATCTCAACGCTGGCATTCGCCATTGCGTATTCGACGACCTTGTCGGCAAACTCGTGTCGACCACGCTCGACCGCACTCGACTTGAGGCGCGTAAGGATCTCTGTGCGAAGTCCATCTACGCTTTCAACGTTGGCAACCTGCTTCGCGAACGCATCGTCGAGTGGTGGCTTCACTCTGGCGCGCAGATCGGTGATTGATACTTCGAACCGCGCGGCGACGCCGCGCAGCGACTCTTCCTGGTAGTCGTCGGGGAAGGCGACACTTACCGTCACAGCGTCGCCAACGCGAGCGCCCACAAGCTGTGCCTCAAATCCAGGAATGAGCCGCTCCGATCCGAGGACGATCGGCATGCGCTCCGATGCGGCGCCATCAATTGGGCTCCCATCATCTGCGCGATAGCCGGTAAATCCAATGATCGCGTAGTCGCCAAGCTCGGCGCTACGATCGGCGACAACCGTGAGGGTTGCGTAGCTGTCGCGGAGATCCTCGACCACCGCCTCGACCTTCGCCGCATCTGGCTCCTCAAACGCTGGCGTGAATTTGAAGTTGCGGTAGTCGCCAAGCTGCACCTCTGGCGGCACTGGGACGATTGCGACGAATCGATACGGCTCCCCCTCGACAGCTGGCTTGGCTTCAAGTGTCGGGCTTGTTAGTGGGACGATCTCTTTCTGCAGAACGGCATCGCGATAGCCGCGCTCAACGAGGATCTCTGTCGCCTCGTCGAGGATGCTCTCGATCCCAGCAAAGCGCTCGACCACCGCGCGCGGTGCCTTCCCTGGCCGGAAGCCAGGGATCTTACTGCGCTGTGCCACGGCGCGGACGGCCGTGCCGATCGCCGCCGCGACTGCGTCTGCAGGCATGACGATCTCGAGGCGAACGCTGCTCTTCCCTTCAGGGGTGCTGATGACTTCCATGGGTGCCCACGATAGCGGAGGGAGAAGAATGAGGTTGGTGGGCGAGGTGAGACTCGAACTCACACGTCGTTACCGACACCAGCTCCTAAGGCTGGCGCGTCTACCGTTTCGCCACTCGCCCCCGAACATCATCGTCGGACGAGGGCGATCCGTCCACCTCCTGCCCGCGAGGGGTGCCATCAATCAGTGCGTCAACGAGCGCCCGGCCTCCGCGAACTGCCGCTGCAGACGCGACCCCCTGGACGAACGCGCCAGCGGCGCTCTTCCGACCCGAGCTGCCCGTGTCACGCCCAAACCATCGAGCCGCTAAGAGGATGAGGAGTCCGACGAGCCCAACGGCCCGCAGTGGATGGTCACGCAGCTCGCGGCCAAGTCCACCGCTTGGGCGAAGGCGGTGTCCAGCGGCGCGGGTGGCATCGAGGGCTGTCGCTCGCTCGCGCGCAACGGTTGCCATCTGCGCAGCGACGGCGGGGCGAGATGCGGCCAGCTCGCTGATGCGCTCCTCCAGCGTTCGCGCTGTTCGTTGCTCAGACATCCTGCTCGCTCCGATCACTGCGCAGCCGCTCCGCCGCGGCCTTCAGCGCATCCGCAACCTTCGTGACCACTCCCCGCGTTGCATCAACAGCTGCGCCAGCGCTGGCGAACGCGCTCCCCATCTCTGTTGCAAGACCCTCCGCGGCCTCACCGCGAAGATCATCAAGTGCCGCTGCAGTGGCGCGAAGCTCCGCCTCGCTTGCAAGTGGTCGGAAGCGATCGGTGAAGCGCTCCATGTCGAATGTCGCAAGGCCGATCAGCAGGTCGACGAGCAGCACGGCCAGCAGCAGCGTCAATCCAAGGGCAACGGACGGTGCGAGCGCTGCATGAAGAACGACGATCGCGAGCGTCGCCGCTCCACTCCCGATCAAGATGCCGAGCAGAAGTGAGCGCGCTCGTCGACGCGCCTGAATGCGCAGCGTTGTCGAGGCGAGCCAGGCGGAAAGCATCAGGAGCGCGAGCGTCATGTGTGCAGCGCCCCAGAGCATTGAGCCGAAGATCTCACTCCCGATCACGAGGAAGAGCGCGATGAAGAGGCCGAGAAGCGCAGTGAGCAGGAGTCCGACAATGATCACGCCAGCGATGAGGGTCCCGATGAGATCGCGTGCGATTGCGCCAAGTTCGGCCTGGAGAAGTGCCCAGTGTCCGCCGAGCAGGGCGCGCAGCGCAACGATGAGTCGATCGATCTCTTCGCTAAACGTGCGCTTCGGTTCGCCGTCCGGTGCGTGGTTCATGCAACAGTGAGGGTTGGTGCCGACTCTTCGACGGCGCGAACCGCTAGACGTGCCGCAACCTTACCTGCAATCTCCTTCAACGCATGCGCAGCAGGGCCCGGTTCGCGTTGTGCAACGGTTGGGATCCCTGCATCACCGCCCTGTCGTACCGCCAGCTCGAGGGGAATATGACCAAGGAGTTCAATCCCCTCCTCTTTCGCCAAGCGCTCTGCACCACCACGACCAAAGATCTCCGTGAGCTCACCGCAGTGCGGGCAGGCAAATGCCGACATGTTCTCCACGATGCCAAGGATCGGTACGTTCATCCGACGGAACATGGCAAGCGCCTTGGTCACATCAGAGAGTGCAACGTCTTGCGGCGTTGTAACGAGCACGGTGCCAGCAATCGGCACCGCTTGCGCCAGCGTCAGCTGGGCGTCTGATGTCCCCGGCGGAAGGTCGACAACGAGATAGTCGAGCTCACCCCATTCGACATCGCGGAGGAACTGCTGAATAGCGCCGCCAATGAGTGGGCCGCGCCAGACAATTGGCTGCCCCTCCGGAACGAAGAACTGAATCGAGATGAGCTTCACCCCGTGGCGCTCGATCGGCTCAATCTTCCCGCCAGCGCTCGACTTCGGCGTGCCGGTTGCGCCGAGCATCTGCGGCAGATTCGGACCGGTGATGTCGGCATCGAGCAACCCGACCCGTGCGCCAGATTGCGCAAGGGCAACGGCAAGGTTCACCGAGACGGTGCTCTTCCCAACGCCCCCCTTCCCTGATGCCACAGCAACGATGTTGCGGATCCCAGGGAGGAGCTTCTCTTGCGTTGTCGACGCTGCACGGCGCACCTTGGCACCCCAGCGCAACTCAGCAACAACGACACCGATGGTGTCGAGGGCGCCGCGGATATCCCGCTCGATAACATCTTTCAGGGGGCAGGCCGGCGTGGTGAGCTCGATCATGAAGCTGGCGCGGTCGCCGTCGAGGGTGAGCTCCTTCACCATGTCGAGCGTAACAATGTCTTTTCCAAGCTCTGGCTCTTGTACGCCGCGGAGCGCCTCCATTACGGCAGATTCGGTGACGCTCATGGCTCTCCTCCTGGTTCTTGACCGCCTGGTGCGCACGGGGGCGCTCTCCTACATCCTAACCCGCAACGGCGTTTGACCCCGCACCCCTACGAGCATAGGCTTCACGCGTCCTCCTTTTTCGGGAGGCACGCCAATAGGCCTATGGGGGGTGACCACGCGGGTGTCAGAAGTCGATGTTCGGCTCGTAGACGTAACGAAGCGCTTTGGCGACCAGGTGGCCGTTGACAGCATCACCCTTGACGTCAGCGATGGCGAGTTCTTCACCCTCCTTGGGCCGTCCGGATGCGGCAAGACCACGACGCTCCGCATGATCGGTGGCTTCGAGCAGCCGACCAGCGGGCTCATTGAACTGCAGGGCGTTGATGTCACCTTCCTCCCCGCATACCAGCGGGATGTGAACACCGTCTTCCAGAGCTATGCCCTCTTCCCGCACCTGAACATCTACGAGAATGTCGCGTTCGGCCTGCGGCGCAAAGGCGTCTCGGGTGAGGATCTCAAGAAGCGCGTCGGTGAAGCGCTCGAGCTCGTGCAGCTCATCGGCTACGAGAAGCGCGTCCCTGGCCAGTTGTCGGGCGGACAGGCGCAACGTGTTGCGCTGGCACGCGCACTCGTTAACCGCCCCGGTGTTTTGCTGCTCGACGAGCCACTCGGTGCACTCGACCTCAAGCTGCGCAAGCAGATGGGCATCGAGCTGAAGCGAATCCAGCGCGAGGTTGGCATCACGTTTATCTACGTCACCCACGACCAGGAGGAGGCGATGACGATGTCCGACCGTATCGCCGTCATGAATAAGGGTCGCTACGAGCAACTTGCCGGACCAGAGACGCTGTACGAGCGGCCTGCAACACGCTTCGTTGCGGGCTTCGTCGGGGCGAGCAACCTGCTTGAAGGGAAGATTGGCAGCGATGGCGCCGACTGGACCGTGACGCTTGCATCTGGTGGCGTGATTCGCGCACCGAAAACCCTCGGCGAGATCGGGTCTGGCGGCGCAATCGGCGTACGCCCCGAGAAGCTCTCGCTCCTTGAGCCGGGCCAGCAGTCGAAGGGGAACACCCTCCAGGGGACCGTCGTCGACACAAGCTATCTCGGTGTCATCACGCAATACGTCGTGGAAGAGAAGGGTGGACTTCGCCTCTTGGTCAGCGAGCAGAATCTCGATCGCACGACACGCAACGACACCTGGCGGCCAGGTGAACAGGTAACGCTCACGTGGAAACCAGAGAACGGCTTCGTCGTTGGCGACGCCGCAAGCGCGTAAGTGCAGGAGGAAGCATGAAGAAGCAGCAGAACCTCGGTGAGCAGATGATCAATCGACGCACGCTCCTCAAGGCGGGGGCCCTCACTGGTGCCGCGGCCTTCTTGGCCGCCTGCGGAACATCCGGCACATCAGCAGATCCAACCGATCCAGGGGCCGAGACCTCGCCAAGCGCCGAACTGAACTTTGCAAACTGGACCTACTACATCGATGTTGACAAAGGGGTCGACACCGCAACCGCAAGTACATCTGAGAGCCTGCGCCGCTTCAAGACGAAGTACGGCACCACGGTGAAGTACCAAGAGGTACTCCTCGACAACGATGAGTTCTTCGGCTCGATCAAGGCGCCACTTGAGGCGTCGCAGGATACGGGCTGGGATATCGTCACGCCAACAACCTGGATGGCAAAGAAGATCGTCGACCTCGGCTGGGCAGAGGAGTTCGACCTCGCCAACATGCCGAACTTTGTCGCGAATCTCGCCGATGAGTTCAAGGGGCGTGCTGCCGATCCAGAGAACAAGTACCTCGCGCCATGGCAGTCGCTGATGACCGGGCTCGGCGTGAATAGCAAGAAGACATCACTCATCAGCACGGTGAATGGCCTCTGGGACCCTGCCCTGAAGGGGAAGGTCGCATTGTTGACAGAGCTTCGTGACACGGTTGGCCTCGTGATGCTTGGCAACGGCGATGACCCGTCGAGCCCAACACGAACCTCGTTTGATGCGGCAATCACCACGCTTGAAACACAGATTGCATCGGGGCAGGTGCGCAAGCTTGCCGGGCAGGGCTATACCGAGTTGTTGATTAGCAACTCCGCATTGGCCGCGATCGCCTGGTCGGGTGACGTGGGGATCATCCAAGCCGACAAGCCCGA
>CAIPEX010000024.1 GCA_903864185.1 uncultured Chloroflexota bacterium
ACGCGCGCTGCGGGCACGGGGATTCAGCGTGCGCATTCATCCGCATACGGCGACGGCTGCGGAGCTGCTGCAGGAGGGCGTGCAGGGAGTTGTCCTCTCGCCAGGCCCTGGCGACCCGGCGCGCCTCGACGGGCCTGTCGCCCTCGCGCGATCCATCATTGCTGCTCGCCTCCCGCTCCTCGGGATCTGCCTCGGCCACCAGATCATCGGGCGCGCCGCTGGCGCAACGACACGACGACTCGCCTTCGGGCACCACGGAGCAAACCATCCTGTTCGCGACCTTGCAACTGGGCGCGTCTATGTGACGGCGCAGAATCACGAGGTCGAGGTTGTCGCGAGCACCCTGCCCGCTGCATCGGGCTTCGTCGTGAGCCAGGTGAACCTCAACGACGCGTCGGTCGAGGGGCTGCGTCACACCGACCTGCCGATCGAAACGGTGCAGTACCACCCCGAGGGATCGCCCGGTCCACTCGATGCGACCCCCGTCTTCGATCGGTTCGTCACGGCGATTGAGGCGGCACGATGACGCCGCCAGGTGCACCGAAGAGCGTCTTGATCATTGGCTCAGGGCCAGTCGTTATTGGCCAAGCTGCAGAGTTTGACTACGCCGGCACGCAAGCCTGTCGCGCACTTCGCGCCGAGGGGATCCGTACGATTCTCGTGAACTCGAATCCCGCAACGATCATGACCGACCCATCGGTGGCCGACGCTGTCTACCTCGAGCCACTGACCGTTGAGGTGATCGAGCGGATCATCGAGCGCGAGCGACCCGAGGGACTTCTCGCCGGGCTTGGTGGGCAAACGGCACTCAATCTCGCCGTCGCCCTCTCCGATGCTGGCGTCTTTGATCGTCACCCAATTCGCCTGCTCGGCACGCCACTTGCCGCCATCCGCATGGCCGAAGATCGCGAGCTCTTCCGCGCAATGTGTGATCGCATCGGTCAACCCGTTGCGCCGAGCGCGATCGTTGAAGGTGCCGACCAGCGTGCGCGCGATGCGGCGGCAGATGCAGCGCTCGCGCAGATCGGTCTCCCCGCGATTGTGCGCCCCGCATTCACGCTCGGCGGCACGGGCGGCGGGATCGTGGTGACCGAAGAGGAGTACCGCGAGCGTGTGCGCAGTGGCCTTCGCGCAAGCCCGATCGGGCAGGTGATGGTTGAACGCTGCCTCGTCGGCTGGCAGGAGATCGAGTACGAGGTGATGCGTGACGCAGAGGACACCTGCATTGCGGTCTGCTCCATGGAGAACGTCGACCCGCTCGGCGTGCACACCGGCGACAGCATCGTCGTCGCCCCGGTACAAACACTCCCAGACCCGGTCCACCAGCGACTTCGCACCGCCTCGCTCGACATCATTCGCGCGCTGGGCGTTGAGGGCGGATGCAATGTGCAGCTCGCCCTCTCCCCCGACTATTCGGAGTACGTCGTGATCGAGGTGAACCCGCGGGTGAGTCGCAGTTCGGCGCTGGCGAGCAAGGCGACCGGCTACCCGATCGCTCGAGTCGCGGCGCAGATCGCCATCGGGCGCACGCTCCGCGAGATCCCGAACGCGATCACTGGGACGACGGTCGCTGCATTTGAGCCGGCGCTCGACTACATCGTGGTCAAGCTCCCGCGCTTCCCGTTCGACAAGTTTCCTGGTGCCGATCGCCTCCTCGGCAGCCAGATGAAGGCGACCGGTGAGGTGATGGCGATCGACCGCAGCTTTGGTGCCGCGCTGAACAAGGCGCTCCGGTCGATGGAGCAGTCGGGGAGCGGGCCAACAGCAGAGGAGCCGAGTTGGGCTGGCGAGATTCAGCAGATCATCGCGAACAACTTCACCGGCCTCGCGACGTTCTTGCGCGCGTCGGACTCACGCCTCTGGCGCCTCCTCGCGGTACTGCGACGCGGGGTGAGTGCCGACCAGGTTCACCAGGCCACGGGCATCACGCGCTGGTTCCTCGCGGAGTTCGAGCGACTTGTTGCCGTCGAGCACCGCGTGCGCGCGGCAGGGCGCTCGCTTATTGGGCCAGACCCTGCAGCGATCTCACTCTTGGCGACCGCGAAACGTTCGGCATTTGGCGACGCCGACCTTGCAGCGATCGCGGGGATCGAGGAGCAGCGCATCACGGCACGCCGATCGCAGCTCGGGTTAACGCCCGGGTATGCGATGGTCGACACCTGCGCGGCGGAGTTTGCGGCTGCCACGCCGTACTTCTACTCCACCTTTGCTGCGGCTGGTTCGCCACCAGAGGCGCCGCCCGTAGCGCGCCCTGCTGCGCTCGTGATCGGCTCGGGCCCGGTGCGCATTGGCCAGGGGATTGAGTTCGACTATTGCGCCGTGCGTGCCGCTGAGCGACTACGCGAGCGTGGCTGGTCGGCCGTGATGGTGAACAGCAACCCTGAAACCGTGTCGACCGACTTCGATGCGTCAACGCGCCTCTACTTTGAGCCACTCGATGCAGAGTCGATCATGGAGATCATTCGCGCGGAATCTCCAGAGGGTGAATCGACACTCCCAGCCTTTGTGCAGTTTGGCGGGCAGACACCCTTAAACCTTGCTGCGCACCTCGCCGCAGCCGGTGTACCGCTCCTTGGTGCATCACTCGAGGCGATCGACGAGACAGAGGATCGCGTGCGCTTCTCGGCACTCCTCGATCGGCTTGGCATCCTGCAGCCAGAGGGTGGGCTCGCACGCGATCGGAGCGATGCACATGCGCTCGTTGAGCGAATCGGCTACCCGGTGATCGTGCGCCCTTCGTATGTGATCGGCGGACTCGCCATCGATTTTGCCTATACGAGCGATGATCTCGAGCGACAACTTGCGCGTATCGGCACGATTGCACCCGACCGACCCCTGCGCATCGACCGGTTCATCGAGGGGATCGAGATCGACATCGATGCGATCTCCGACGGGGAGACCGTCGTCATCCCCGGCCTCCTGGAACACGTGGAGCTGGCGGGGGTGCACTCAGGCGATTCGATTGCGGTCTATCCGCCGCAGCGACTGACGCCCGAGCGTCAGGCCGAGGTCGCTGAGATCTTCATGCGCCTTGTCCGCGAGATTGGCGTGCGAGGCCTGGTCAACGCGCAGTTCATCGTGCGCGAGGAGGGCGTCTACCTGATTGAAGTGAATCCGCGTGCGAGCCGCACCGTGCCATTCATGAGCAAGGTCACCGGGATCCCGATGGTCTCGCTCGCGGTAGATATCGCACTTGGCGACACGCTTGCCGCACACGGCTATGTGAGCGGGGTCGCATCGCCTCCCATCGGCGTTGCCGTGAAGGCTCCGGCCTTTAGCACGGCGAAGTTGCGCGGCGTCGATCCAACGCTCGGCCCCTTCATGCAATCGACGGGCGAGGTCATCGGCATCGGGGCGAACGCCGAAGAGGCGCTCGGCAAGGCGCTGACCGCCGCGAGCCTCTTGCCGCCACCGCCACGCGACGACCGGCGCACGGTCCTGCTGAGCATCGCCGACCGCGACAAGCATCTCCTTGGCCGGCTGGTGCAGCCACTCCTCACCGCTGGCTACGTGCTCGCAGCAACGCCCGGTACGCAGCGTGCGCTCTCTGCCATCGGCATCGATGCCGCCCCCGTGCAGCCACTCGGCGCACGCGCCTCCGACGGTGCACCAGAGATCGCCACCCTCATTCGCTCGGGCGAGGTCGCCCTTGTGGTCAACACGCCGTCGCCCCAGAGTGGCGTGATGCGTGACGCACTCGAGATTCGCTTGGCCGCAGTAGAGGAGGGCGTCCTCTGCCTTACAACGATGGAGACCGCGATTGCCGCAGCAGAAGCACTGAGCGTGCGCAAAAGCCTGGCAGGGATCGCAATCGGGCCAATCGGCGTGCGTGGCCTGCGCGATACTCAAGGGAGGGCGTGAACCGCTAGCATACGTACATGCAACTGAGCTACGCACCTGGCGCCTGCAACATTGGTCCAGCAGAGATTGCTCGACGTCGCCGCGCTGCGGTGATCGGTGCGATTGGCACCGTTGCGCTCTGCGCCGTGCTCATTGCAAGTGGCACTGCGCCTGGAGACCTCGGACGACTCCTCGTCGGGCTTCCGCTCACCGGCGCAGCAATCGGCTGGATTCAGGCGCAACGGCGCTTCTGCCTCGCGTATGGCTTTGCGGGCACCTTCAACCTCGGCGCAATTGGCGAGATGCATCGTGTTGCTGACGCCGCGGCACTGGCCGCCGACCGCCGTGCAGCGCTGGCAATCGCCGCGCAAGGGGTTGCGATCGGCCTTGCCGGCGCGCTCCTCTTCCTCGTTCTGCCGATTCATTTCGCGTAAGGCGCAATGGCAACGCGCCAGCTCCTCGCGCCGCTGCCGATCCATGAGAAGCGCCTTGCAAATGGGCTGCGCATCATCACCGTTGTCGATCGCACCGCCCCCGTTGCCGCGGTCAACATCTGGTATCACGTCGGCTCAAAGGATGAGCGACCAGGGAGGACCGGGTTCGCCCACCTCTTTGAGCACCTCATGTTCCAGGGGTCCGAGAACGTCAGCAAGGCGGAGCACCTCTCGCTTGTTGAGTCGATCGGCGGCAATGCCAACGCAACCACCTGGCTCGACCGTACGAACTACTTCGCCACGGTGCCCGCAGAGTGGGTGGACCTGATCCTCTGGATGGAGGCAGACCGCCTCGCCACGCTCCTGAGCGGGCTCGATCAGGTCAACCTCGACAACCAGCGCGATGTGGTGAAGAACGAGAAGCGGTCAAGTTATGACAACCAGCCATACGGCACTGCATACCTGGAGATCTTTGCGCTCGCGTATCCCGTTGGGCATCCGTATCACCATCCAACGATCGGATCCATGGAAGACCTTGATGCCGCGAGCCTCGAAGATGTGCGGAACTTTTTCTCAACCTGGTACGCCCCGAATAATGCTGTCCTCACCATCGTCGGCGATATCGACGAGGCCGAGATCTACGCGAGCGTCGAAAAATATTTTGGCGGGATCCCTGCAAGCCCCACACTCCCTGCGCACCCAGATCTGACGCTCGCACAGCCACTTGGCGGTGAGGTACGCAAGACGGTCATGGACAAGGTTCCCGATCCACGACTCCACCTCGCCTTCCGTGCACCTGTGCTCGCGGATCCCGATCTCGAGGCTGTGGGCATCGCGACGCAGATCCTCGCCTCTGGGCGGGGGAGCAGGCTCTACCGACGCCTGGTTCGCGATGAGCAGCTCGCACAAGATGTCGAGCTCTCGCTCCTCCCGTTCGTTGGCGGCGCCTCGCTCATCGTTGGCGGTGCAACCCTGCGCCCAGGGGCGGACCAAGATCGTCTCGAGCGCACCTTCATTGAGGAGCTCGAGCGACTCGCCAGCGAGGGTCCAACAGCGGTTGAGATGCAGCGGGTCGCCGCACTCGTCGAGTCGTCAGAGCTTGCGGAGCGCACCGACCTCGAAGAGATTGCCGATGGCATCGGCATGTACGCAACGCTCTTGAATGATCCAGAGCGCATCAACCGCGATCTCGAGCTGGCACTCGCCGTCACGGCCGAACAGGTGCAACGCGCAGCAGCACTCTTCGCCGCAGAGAACCGCGTGGTGCTCTGGTACCTGCCGGTGGAGGGCGCATGAGCACGAGCCGCCCGGGTCCAGGCACGCCGCGTGCCTATCACTTCCCCCGCGCATTCGAACATCGCACAGCGAACGGCATTCGCATCATTGCGGTACCCATGCCACAGCGACCGCTCGCTGCGGTGCAACTCCTTCTCCCTGGTGGTGCATCGAGTGAGAGCGCGGCAAACTCTGGGAGCACCGCCATGCTCGCTCGACTGCTGACAGAAGGCGGAGCGCAGCACAACGCTGAAGAACTCGTTGAAGCGACGGAGCTGCTCGGCGCCTCACTCGCCGCAGAGGCTGGTTGGGAGGGCGTGGTCATTGGCGCATCGGTCCCAGCGACACGAATTGCTGGCGTCCTGGAACTGATCGCCGAGATTGCCCTTGGGCCATCGGTTCCTGAACGAGAGGTTGAGCGCGGGAAGGCGCTGCGCCTCGCCTCCATTGAACAGGCGCAGGCGAGTCCTCGCGCACGTGCAAGCGAGGCGCTCATCGCATCGATCTATCGCGACGATGCTGCATACGGGCGCCCGATTGCCGGCACGCGCGAGAGCGTTGCAGCGATCACACGCGAGCGGCTCATGCAGCGGCACCACGAACTCCTAGAAGCTGCCCAACCGATCCTGGTCCTCGCGGGCGAGTTTGATCCGACGGAGATCTTCGCGCGCGTTGCTGCGAGCGCACTTGCGGCGCTACCGGGCGGCGGTGCTGGCGTGGCACGCGCGAGCGCAGACATGCCCGCCGCCCCAGGGGCGCCAGGTGGCCCTGCGCTCCTCATCCTCGATCGACCTGGCTCCGTGCAGTCGGAGCTGCGCGTTGGTCGCCTCGGTCGCTCGCGGCTCGATCCGCAGTTCCATGCTGCACTCGTGCACGCCGAGATCGTTGGCGGGCTGTTCGGCTCGCGCCTCAACCGCGTGCTCCGAGAAGAGAAGGGCTACACCTACGGTGCGGCGGCCGGCTTCGATTTCCGTCGCGGGCGCGGCCCATTCACGATGCGCACAGCGGTTGAGACATCGGTGACCGTCCCCGCGCTGCTTGAGGCACGCCGTCAGGTCGAGTCACCCCTGCATGAGCCAGTGACGCAGAGTGAGCTCGACGATGCGCGCAACTATCTCCGTGGCACCTTCCCGCTGCGCTTCGGCGCAGCTGCGCCAGTGAGCGCAACCGTCGCGGGCCTCTCCGTTATCGGCTTGAACGTTGAAGAACTCGATCGCTATCGCGATGCGGTGACGGCAGTCGATGCTGCTGCCGTTACGCAGGTTGCCCTCGACCTCTCGCGCGAAGCTGAGCGGATCGTGGTGGTGGGTGACGCGGCACAGATCGCCGAGCCCCTGCGTGCAGAGGGATTCGTCGTCACAGTGAAGCCCGCGATCCCAGCATGATTGTGCTCGTCGGCAGCCCGGTTGCGCACGAAGACGGGCGTGCTGCAGGACTCTTTGCAACGCTCGTCCCGGCGCTTGTGGCAGGTGGCGCCAGCGTTGAGATTGTTGGCCGCGTCGGCGAGGATGCACGCGGCGAGCAGCTCCTCCACGATCTGCGACGTGTTGGTGCAGGTCACGTCGCGGTCTTCCGTGATCCGACTCGGAGGACGCCACTCTCCGAAGAGGCGGGGATCCCACTCGATGCAGATGATGTGCAACTCGGACTCGGATACCT
Source organism: uncultured Chloroflexota bacterium (assembly GCA_903864185.1). Taxonomy (GTDB): domain Bacteria; phylum Chloroflexota; class Limnocylindria; order Limnocylindrales; family Limnocylindraceae; genus Limnocylindrus. The sequence continues at coordinate 7,209 of CAIPEX010000024.1, forward strand.
CCGCACGATTGAGGCAATCCTCGTGGTGGA
>CAIPEX010000025.1 GCA_903864185.1 uncultured Chloroflexota bacterium
CACCACCGCAACAGAACTGCGGGCAGAACTTGCCAACCATCTCACGAGCGGCGTCGATTGGATCGCAGCCGTGACGGCGATGAGCGCAGGTGGCACAACGCGCTTCATCGAGGTTGGCGCTGGTCGCGTACTCAGCGGCCTGGTGAAGCGAATCCCTGCAGCGAGTACCGCCGAGGTGCTCAGCATTGATGAGCTCTATGCCGCAACAGCGGCTGGAGCATAGGAGGAAGCATGCGCGAACCCGATCACACGCGACGCGTCGTTATCACCGGCCTCGGCATCGTCTCGCCGATCGGCAACACCGTGGGCGACGTATGGAGTTCCCTCACCGAGGGGCGCAGCGGCATCGCGCAGATCACCCACTGGGATCCAACCCCCTATGCCCCTTACGTTGTTGCTGGCGAAGTGAAGGGCTTCGACGCCAGCCAGTGGCTCGACGCAAAGCAGATCCGCCGCACTGGCCCCGAGATCCACTGGGGCGTTGCGGCAGCCATGGAGGCACTCCGCCACAGCGGCCTTGAGATCACCGATACGAACCGCGAAGAGGTGGGCGTCGTCTTCGGCTCGGGCGCAGGTGGACAGAGCCTCTTCATTGAGAACCAGATGGCCTGGAAGGAGAAGGGGTCGCGTTCTGTTGCGCCGACCTTCATCGCCCACGGCCTCGTCGACAGCACCTCGGGCATGATCGCGATCGAGTCGGGTGCCGTCGGGCACAACCTCGCCGTGGTCTCCGCCTGCGCCACTGGCACGCACGCCTTGGGCGAAGCGGCCGAGGCGATCAAGCGTGGCGATGTCACCGCCGTCATCGCCGGCTCCACAGAGAACCCCCTCATCGAGGTTGCCCATATCGGGTTCATGAACATGCGCGGCCTTGGTGCGCCGCGCGCCGGCGAGGGCCCAGCAACGGCAAGCCGCCCCTACGACAAGGATCGCGCCGGCTTCGTTCTTGGCGAAGGGTCGGGCGCCTTCATTGTTGAAGACCTCGCCGCGGCAACCGCACGCGGCGCCACGATCTACGCCGAAGTGGTGGGCTACGGCAGCTCCGCCGACGCACACGACATGATCCAGCCGATCGAGGGTGGTGCCGGCTCAGCACGCTCCATCAAGTGGGCGCTGCAGCGCGGCAAGATCGACGCGTCGGAGATCGACCTGATCAATCCGCACGGTACGAGCACCCCGGTGGGTGATGAGCGCGAGGCGCTTGCCTTCTATGCTGCACTCGGCCAGCGCGCGTCGCAGATCCCTGTATCGGCAACAAAGTCGCTCACCGGCCACCTCATGGGTGCCGCGGGTGCAGTTGAGGCGATCTTCACCACGCTCTCGCTCCACCACCAGACGATTCCTGGAACCCTCAACACGCGAGAGATCGACCCAGCGTGCAATCTCAACGTAATCCTCGAGACGCGAGCAGCGGAGATTCGCGCTGCGGTGAGCAACAATGTTGGCCTTGGCGGGCACAATGGTGCAGTCGTCTTGCGACGCTGGACAGGAAAGTAGGAGGCGAGATGGCAGCCGCGATGCGACCAGATGAACAGCGCGCCGTCATCACGGGCTACGGTGCCATCACACCCATCGGGAATAGTGCCGCCGAATATTGGGACGGCCTGATCGCTGGTCGATCTGGCGCAGGACTGATCACCCACTTTGATCCAGGAGACAACGAGGTGCGGATTGCGGCAGAGGTCAAAGACTTCGACCCGCTCAAGACGATGGACATGAAGATGGCGCGGCGGATGAGCCGCTTTGTGCAGTTTGCGATCGCCGCGGCAACCGAGGCGATCGAGCACGCTGGCCTCTCGAAGATCCACGAGTGGGATGAGGAGCGCCGCGATCGTGTCGCCACGGTCATCAACACCGGTGGTGGCGGCATCGAGCAGGTCACGATTGGGAGTGATGCCTACCGCGAGAAGGGTGGACGCTTCGTCAGCCCATTCGCAATCCCCGCCCTCAGCCCGAGCATGGGCGCCTGCATGGTGAGCATGAAGTACGGACTCACTGGTGCGGCGATCACCCAGGCGGCCGCCTGCGCAACGGGCGTGCTCGCCTTCCAAGACGCACTGCGCCTGATCCGTAGCGGTGAGGCCGATCTGGTGATTGCCGGCGGCGTTGAGGCGCCACTCCTCCCGATGGCCTTCGCCGCCCTCAGCAACATGGGCGCACTGAGCAAGCGCAACGAAGATCCGACGCGTGCGAGCCGCCCATTCGACAAGAACCGTGACGGCTTCGTCTTTGGCGAAGGTGGTGCCGTCTTCGTCGTCGAGTCACTCGCCCATGCCAAGGCGCGCGGCGCCACCATTCGTGCCGAGCTGCTCGGTGCCGGTGCAACCGCCGACGCCTTCCATATCAGCGCACCTGAGCCAACCGGCCGCGGTGCCGCTGGCTCAATGACGAAGGCGCTTCGTGACGGCGGCGCAACGGCAGAAGAGGTCAGCTACATCGTGGCGCACGGCACCAGCACGCCACTGAACGACGCGACTGAGACGAAGGCGATCAAGCGAGCCCTCGGCGATCACGCCTACACGATCCCGATCAGCTCACCGAAGAGCATGGTCGGCCACCTCCTTGGCGGCGCTGGCGCCGTGGCCGGCCTCGCCGCCATCCGAGCGATCGAGACGGGCACCGTGCCGCCAACGATCAACCTCGAAACACCAGACCCAGAGTGCGACCTTGACTACGTACCGAACACCGCGCGCACGAACCAGGCAATCGACCGTGTGTTAATCAACGGCTTCGGCTTCGGTGGCCAGAACGCCTCGGCGCTCTTCGGGAAAATGCGTTAAGGCCAACGCATGGAGATGCGCGTGCGTGCGTCGCTGATTCACTGGCGGGGGCCATCGCCATTTCATTTCGTCCCCATCCCAAAGAAGGAGAGCGCACAGATCAAGTCGCTCTCTCGCCAGCTCACCTACGGCTGGGGAGTAATCCCGGTCAAGGGACGCATCGGCGCCACTACGTTTAGCACCTCGCTCTTTCCTAAAAGCGACTCGTACCTCATCCCGATCAAGGTTGCGGTCCGCACAGCCGAGGGATTAGAGATTGGCGATTCCGTAACTGTTGACCTCACTTTTGAATTGAGTCCGCAATAGCCATGCGGTTCGTTCTCTTCGTCATTGACAGCGGCAGCAACACTGCCACCCCTGGCGAAGGTGCCGCAATCGACGCCTTCAACGAGCGCCTTACGGCGGGCAACCATTTGATCCTCGCCGCGGGTATTGCCGAACCGAACCGCGCCACGCTGATCGACAATCGCAACGATCTCGGCGCCATCACCCCTGGCACACTCTTCTCCGGCCCCGAGCACTACAGCGGCTTTTGGATTATCAACGCCGATTCACCCGAGCAGGCGCAGGCCTTTGCGGTGGATGGCTCTCGCGCGTGTAATCGCCGGGTGGAGCTGCGGCCGTTTCTCGTTTAACTTGCACGCACCTCAATTGACCAGTTAGGGCGCCAAGCCCAGAGCGCTGTGCCCAACGCAAGCAATATTGACGTACACGCCCAAGCCCAACCGTCAGCTACCGGAAGCCCGATCCAAGCCCATCCAGCCGCAGCGGTTTCATCAGCGAAACCAAACACGCCAACCGCCAGGAGATAGAGTGCCGGCGCAATTGACGCGGTGCGCCATCCAGCAAAGAACCGGGCAACGAGTAGCCAGCCTAGGTAAGTCATGAGCGCTCGTGTGGCAATCAGATACGTATCGCCTACATCTGAAGCATTGAGTCCCGCAGAGACCTGTGCGCCGATCGCTCCAAGAGCCAAGAATGCACAGACGCTTGAGGCCACGAGTACTGCGTCATAGCGACGTATGCGGCGCGCTGCTACGGACTCTTGCGCGGGAAGCCCACTAGACAGCCCAAACCCTAAAGCGCTTGGCAACCCTAAAGCGATGAAGAGGGCGATCACCAGCGGTGCGCCAATGGGACTCACCCGAATAGAGATTGCGCTGGCTGGAACTTGCAAAAGAAGTGCCGATCCGACTACCGAAAGAGCAATCAGATTGACTCGGCGAACTTTTCGATACAGGGACACGCTATTGAATGCTGTAGTCATCGGGCGATTGGCATTTAGCGACTAACGCAGACAGACGCTCCAACCAAGCATTCCGTGTTGCGATGGACACGGCACTAAGTGTGCTGTACAGATCCTTGATGGGGATGCCGCCAGATGCTGACGGATCTGCGATCAACCAGCCGAGATTCTCTTGTAGCATCGCTTCGGACCCACCCATCGCTGTGAACCACCAGCCACGCAACACATCAATAGAAGAACCACTGAGAGGCGCAACCGCCGCCTCAAAAGCACACGCGGGCCACGGCGCCAACCCTTGTGATATTGACCAGCGAACTGAATCTGGATCTGACTTCCACAAGTCGAGCGTGAGGGTGCCCACTGATGAGGGGCTCGCGAGCTCTTCACTCCAGCGACCTGGGATCGGCAAGTCCTCACGAGTCAGTGCAACTATCACTGCAGTCAACGTCGTCCGAAACACTTGTGTGGGGCCGTCGTGCTCAGACCACAGGCACAACTCTGTTGCGCCGACCATGCTGCACTTTAAGGCGGACCGATCGCGCGCCACCTCTGGAATCGGACCAACATTCCAGGCGAACGCGCTACTGACCATCACCCCTGTAACGAGCATTGCGGTTGCGACGATGCGTGACCATCGCATATGGAATGCGCCGATCGCATAGAGCGCTACGGCGATGATTGTTACATTCATAATCAGGCCTGCGAGCAGTGCAGCCGGCGCAATATCAGCGCCGATGCGGCAGCAATCTCGGTACATGCCGCTTAACTGTCGCAACCATTCCGCAGGCAGCGCCGGCACAAAGGCGAACCAGAGAAATGGTGCCAAGAGCATGCCTGGCAGAGCCACCGACATGGGGAGTCGTAGCCCTGCAAGGAAACCCACTAGGCTCCACGCGCAGATTGCAACGAATCCAACTACAACGATGCGAATCTCAGGCAGCCCTGCCTGACCGTAGACAGCGGCAAAAACGACGGAGCCGAGTAAAAACACTGCCCCCAAGATGATCGATGGGGTTACCGCGATGATCGTGATCGCCCACTTAGGGCGAGTGTGTGGCGCGTCCCATATGCCGCCGCGACGAAGCCGAGCAGCCTCCCATGCCGCAGTCGCCGCGACAAAACCCACTAAGAAGCACATAGAAGAGGTTGCGCCCGCCGTCGCAGCAACTCCGTAGTTGTTCGGGTAGATTGCCTTCGTCACATAGAGGATGGAAAGGATCAGCGTAGGTAACGTCAGCCAAGCTGCGGGCGATATCCTTAGAATTGTTCTGAGACGCACCTACTTGCTGCCAGCAATTAGTGTGAGGAATGCTGTCTCAATTGGGCGCTCACTCCCTGCAGGGGCACGCGCCGCAAAGTCCCGCAGCGCACCATCAAACGCGATATTGCCTGCATGAAGTACGGCGACATGCTGATATGCGTTCGTTATTTCTCCTGTGTCATGGGTCGAAACCACAACCGTTCGGTCCGCACCAATCTTTACCAGTAATTCACGGAACATCGCTCGCTGCTCTGGGTCAAGGCCAGAGGTGGGCTCGTCAAGCAGCAAGACTTCTGCATCGTGAACCAGGGCACTGGCAAGACCAACGCGCCGTTGCTGGCCTCCTGAAAGTTCACTTGCAGGCCGGTCAGCTAGATCCTGAAGAGACACGCGAGCTAACGCTTCAGTTGCCCCGCGCCATGAATCGTCACGACTCATCCCCTTCAGCCAACCAGAATACGCCACCTGCTCTCGCACGGTGAGCCCTGGTGCTGCTCGATACTGCTGCGGCATCCATGCCACGCGCGTTCGAAACTGGGTTTGCTGCTCGTGGGAATCCAACTCGTTCAGCGAAACTTTGCCACCCTTTGCCATCAGCGCTGTCGCGCCAATGGACAAGAGCGTGCTCTTGCCTGCGCCATTGATCCCAAGAAGGGCGGTAACGCCTGTAGGCACGTGCCAAGTTAAGTGTTGCAGGACGGCAAGTTCGCCTTGGCCTTTGCGGCGGTAGCTGAAGGTGATGTCACGCAGTTGGAGCCCGTTCATCACTTGCCTCCACATATACGAATCAAGTTCGGATATGTGGATCCTAGCAGGGGGGGCTACCTCTCGTCGTTGCGCATGTGGCTTCGCTCTAGCGGGAGCCTTCGCAGTCGCAAGGAGTTGAGCACAACGCTCACACTCGAGAGGCCCATCGCTGCAGCAGCGAGTGCGGGGTCAAGACCAATACCAAATGTTGGGAGCAGCGCTCCGGCCGCGAGTGGCACGAGGATGATGTTGTAGCCGAAGGCCCAGGTGAGATTCTGCTTGATGATGCGCGTTGTCGCACGAGCAAGATCAATGAGCTGCACCACGCCGTGGAGATCCGAGCTTGCGAGTGTGGCGCTTGCGGCCTCGACGGCAATCTCAGCGCCGCCGCCCATGGCAATGCCAACGCTTGCAGCAGCGAGTGCTAGCGCATCGTTGATGCCATCGCCAACCATCGCAACCGGTCCACCAACGAGGCGTGAGATCTCTTCGACCGCGTCACCTTTTTCGCGCGGGAGCACGCCGCCGCGCGCGTGCTCGGGAGGGATGCCGATGCGTGCCGCAATGGCGGCAACGGTCTCTGCGCGATCTCCCGAGATGATCCATGAGGCAATGCCACGATCGGCGAGCGCGCGTACCGTTGCTGCCGCCTCAGGTCGAACCTCGTCTGCAAGGGCAATGAGGCCAATCGGCTGTGCGTTCAGCGCAACATAGACAACGGTGTGGCCAGCCGCCGCCTCTTCATCGGCCCAGCGATCGAGCGGTGCGAGGAGTTCGGCCTGCACGCTGAGTGCCAGAAGGTGCGCGCGCGACCCGACGGCAATCGACGCGCCATCGATGGTGGCAACGACGCCGCCACCGACCAGGGTACGGCGCGCCGTTGCAGCTGGCCATTCCGCGGCAGCCGCAGTTGCGGCTGCAACGATGGCACGGCCGAGCGGGTGCTCGGAGCCGGCCTCGGCTGCTGCCGCGGCGATCAGGAGGGCATCGCTGTCGCCGGCAAGGGGCCCGGTTGAGAGGGGTCGCAGCGCAACGATGGCGGGGCGCCCGAGGGTGAGGGTGCCGGTCTTATCCCAGATGACCGCCTTCAACTTCCCCGCCGTTTCGAGCACGGCGGCATCCCGCACGAGGATTCCACGCTCAGAACCACGACCGATCCCAGCGATGACGGCGGTTGGCGTGGCGAGCCCCATCGCGCAGGGGCAGGCGACCACGAGCACGGCGATCGCGCTGGCGACCGCCCGCACGAGGCGCGGCTCGGCGCCGAAGAGGTACCAGGCGGCAAAGGTGGCGAGGGCGATGAGGAGGATCGTTGGCACGAAGATTGCGGAGATTCGGTCGGCGAGGCGCGCGATCGCGGGCTTCGATCCTTGCGCTCGTTCAACGGCGGCGACGATGCGCGCCAGCGCAGTGCTGCTGCCAACCGATACGGCACGCATGATGATTGGTGCATCGAGGAGCAGCGTGCCGGCAAGGATGCGTGCCCCCGTGTCGCGAAGGACGGGGATCGACTCTCCGCTCATTGCAGATTCATCGAGCGAGGCTCCGCCACGAACGATGATCCCGTCAACAGGAATTCTGTCACCAGGTCGAACGAGGATGAGATCTCCCGCAATAACGCGCGCGAGTTCGACGCGCTCGGTTCGCGTTGCATCAGGGTGCGGAACGAGTTCCACGATAGATGGACGCAAGTTCAAGAGTGCGCGCACTGCACCAGTTGTTGCCTCGCGCGCGCGTGACTCCATCCATCGCCCGAGTGAAACGAAACCGATGATCAGTGCGGCGGCATCCCATGTTGCATGTGCTGGAACGCCGATCTGCATCAGTTCGCTATGAAAGATCGTGAGCACAACAGACCAGCCCCACGCGGTGGTGGTGCCGAGACTCACGAGCGTCTCCATCGTGAGGCTCCCATGGCGAAGTGCGCGCAGCGCCCGCGAATGGAACGGCCAACCAACGTAGAACTGCACGAGGGTTGCAGGAAGGATCAACCAACGATTGACCTGATCCATGCTGATGAAGAGCCAGTCTTGCAGCATGAGGAACATGGCAATGAATCCAAAGGCAGTGGCGATGATGCCACCGCGCAACATTGCGCGCGAGGCACGCGCGCGACCAGTGGCAAGCTCTTCGCTCAACGCTGCGCGCGCGGCATCAACATCGGCGTCTGGCTCACGGCCGGCGAGTGCGAGCGCGGCCGCCGGCACCTCATAGCCGGAGGCGGCGATTGCGGCGGCGAGTTCTGCAACGCCCGTCTGGTCGGGGAGATAGCGAATCGTCGCGCTCTCGGTCGCAAGGTTGACCTGCGCCTCTGCGACGCCGTCAGCTGCCTTGAGGAAACGCTCGACCCGGTTGACGCACGAGGCGCACGTCATCCCCACGATCGGCAGGGTGACCTCGGCGCCGGGAGTTGGCTCGTGTGTCTGCATACTCCTGGGGAGTATAGAGGATTTTGAGCGGCTAGGATCCCATCATGAAGGAGTGGAGCTGGCGCAGTCCGTGGGGCACGATCCCCGTGCTTGTCGTGAATGGACGCATTGCCGCAATCGCGCTCGACGCGCGCACACCACCCGAGGTGCCGGATGCGTCAACCGGTCGTATGCCCGCGCCTGGCCCGATCGCGAGTAGCGCGGTGATGAACGCCACGCTCAACGCGGCGATCGCTGGAAGGCTCTCATCGCGCGCACTGCTCGCTGCGGTCGACCTGCAATGGGCGACGCCGTTTGAACGTTCCGTGTTGCGTGCCCTTGCAACCATTCCTGCAGGTGCAACAGCAACCTACGGCGAGCTCGCTGCAGCAATCGGTGCGCCGCGCGCAGCGCGTGCAGTGGGGAGTGCACTCGGACGTAACCGTGTTCCAGTACTACTTCCTTGCCATCGTGTCCTCGCTGCCGCAGGGATCGGCGGCTATGGGAGTGGCGCAGGATCGACGTGGCGTCCTGGCGGCATGGCGCCGCTTGCGTTCAAGCGCGCACTCTTAGCGCGTGAAGGGGTAGACCTGCGCTAAGCGTGCAGCGAGAGTCCGTGGAATCCCACAACGATGCGCGCTCGCGGCATCTCATCAAAAACAAGTGCGAGCTCACCTTCGCGAACCAGCTGCTCGACAATTTTTGCCTCGCGCTCTGGGAGTCCGATCCATGCATCACCCGTTGGCGTGCTGATGCGCGTTGACATCTCTTCATCGCCAGGAAGGTTGTAGGCGCGCCGCACCTCGTGAAGCGGAACATACGGACGCGCCTTGGCCATGCGCCGCAACTGTGCGGCGGTCGCTTGCCGTTGCGCTGGTGCGCTCAACTCACTCATTGCTATCCAGCAACGACGTAGAGTTCGCGGCTTGTGAGATTGAGCTGGTCGACTGCGCGCTCACCGCAGAGCACGATGTCTTCGATGCGCGCACCGTTCACCCCTTCAACGTAGATGCCCGGCTCAATGGAGAAGGCGTGCCCCGGGATAAGCGGCGTCGTATTTCCGGCCACGATGTACGGATCTTCGTGCTCCTCGAGGCCGATCCCGTGCCCGGTGCGGTGGAAGAAGCGTGCCCCCTCCCCTGCCGCGTCGATCACGGCTCGAGCAGCAGCATCGACCGATTCGCAGCTCACCCCTGGGCGAACGTGATCGGTCGCCGCCTGGTGGGCGCGCTTCAAAATGTCGTAACGGCGCAGAAAGTCGTCACTTGGTGGCACCGCCCCGTTCGGGCCGGTCACCCAGAGGGTGCGGGTGGTGTCGGAACCGTAGCCGCCGAAGACCCCGCCGATGTCGAGCACGATCGCATCGCCCGCGTTGATCACGCGCGACGAGGCCTCGTGGTGTGGTGATGCCGAGTTCGGGCCGGAGCCAACAATGGCGAACGATGAGACCTCGTGCCCCGCGCCGGTGAGTCGCTCGCGCACCTCGCGTGCCACATCGTTCTCTGTTCGACCGAGAAGTTTGCCGCTCGTGATCGCCATGACCACGGTGTCGACGGCGCGACCTGCGGCACGCAGGAGCGCCGACTCTTCGGCCGACTTCACCATGCGCAGCTTGCCGATCACTGCCGACGCGAGCTGTGTCTGCGTAATCGCGCCGTGCGTACGGAGCGCCGCCTCGATACGAATCAGGAACGTTGCCCAGAGTCGATCCGACACGGCGACGGTGCGCGCAGCGCCACCCGACCGACCGCCAGCCTTCACTGCACTCGCAACGAGTGCGAAGGGGTCGTCGGTCTCACCAAATGGAACACAGGCGACATGGCCGCCGCGCATCGCAGGAGCGTCGCCGGCCATCCCCGCCTCAAGTCGCGGAACAATCAATGTCGGCGCGCCACTCGCTGGGATCACCAGCATCGTGAGTCGCTCGAGCGCTGGTGCGGCGTACCCAGTGAGGTAGCGCATGTCGGCGCCGAAGCCGAGCAAGACGGCGTCGAGGCCAGCATCGTTCACCGCGTCACGCGCGGCGGAGAGTCGCGCCGCATACGCGGCGGGGCCGATCAGGCGTGCCTCGAGTGCGTGCCCTGCGCCCAGGCCAGGGAGTGCGGCGGCATAGGCGGTGGAAATCTCCTGGGCTCGGTCACTCATTCGGCCTCCGGCACTCGCGAGCCCGCTACCGGCGGCACCGGCAGGTCGAGCATCTCTGCGAGGATCGCATGTCCGCGCTCAAAGAGGGCGCGGTAGGGCATGGCACGCGCCGCACCTGCAGCGATGAGCGCGGCGCGGGTGGCTGGATCGTCGTGCTGGACAAGCGCAAGCACGCGCCAGCCTGCCGCCGTAGCGCGCGCCACGGCATCGGCTGGGGCATAGGAGCGGCTGGTCGCGTCGATGGCGACGAGATCATGCGGAGCTGCGGTCGACCCGGCAAGCGCGGCGGTGAGCCCCTCGAGGGTGCTGTGCCGTTCAACGAGGGCGCCGAGGGTGCGCCCTTGACCTTCAATCCGCGTTGCCCAGATTAGGTCGTCGGCGAGTACGAAGAGGCGCGGTGCGCTCACTCTACGGTCCAGGTCTCCCCGGAGGCGAGGAGCTTCTGGAGATCAACGGGGCCCTTCGCGGCACGCGCCGCCTTCGCACCATCGATCTGCTCCACAAGAAGTTGGTCGTGCGTTGGGCGCGGCACGCGACGGAAGACGCCCACAGGGACGGGGAAGTCGGGCCACCACATGCGGCTCAAGATCTGCGTCCGCGTTGCATCTGGGTCGGTCTCGTCGTGAACCCAGAGGTCGGCAACGCTCACGCCGTTCTCGCCGATCGTCACGACCTCAGGTCGCAGGCCGTTGAGTCGGATCCCCTTGTTCTTCTCGGCGCCGAAGATCATCGGCTCGCCGTGCTTGAGCACCAGCATGCGATCCTCCTTCACCGACTTGTCGGTGAAGTCGCGCCAGGCGCCGTCGTTGAAGATGTTGCAGTTCTGCAGTACCTCGAGAAAGGCGGCGCCGGAGTGCTCGCCCGCGCGATGCATCATCTCTTGCAGATGCTCAGAGTGCGTGTCGACCGATCGCGCGATGAAGCTCGCCTCTGCCGCAGCAACCAGGTTGAGCGGAATGATTGGCGTCTCGATGGTGCCGAGCGGCGTCGACTTCGTCTTCTTGCCGATCGGCGAGGTTGGCGAGGCCTGACCCTTCGTCAGACCGTAGATGCGGTTGTTGAACATGATCATCTTCATGTCGACGTTGCGACGCATCGCGTGAATCAAGTGGTTCCCGCCAATCGACAGCGCGTCGCCGTCGCCCGTGATCACCCAGACCATCAGGTCGGGGCGCGCCGCCTTGAGCCCAGTAGCAATCGTTGCCGCGCGGCCGTGAATGGTGTGGAAGCCGAAGGTGTTCATGTAGTACGGGAGTCGACCCGAGCAGCCGATCCCGGAGATGAAGACGATCTTCTCCTTCGCGACGCCGAAGTCGGGCATCGTCTTCTGGGTCTGCGCCAAGATGGAATAGTCGCCGCAGCCTGGGCACCAGCGCACGTCCTGGTCGGATTCGAAGTCCTTCTTTGTCAGTACGGGGAGCTCACTCTGCGTCACTTCGCTACCTCCACACTCTCGCCGAGGAGCGACTCGGCCTTCGCTTCGATCTCACCAATCTGGAACGGCTTCCCGCGCACGAGGTTGAAGCCGATGGCGTCAACGAGGTACTTCGAGCGAATGAGCATGCGCAGCTGCCCGGCGTTGAGCTCAGGCATCAGCACCTTATCGAAGCGCTGGAGGATCTCACCCAGGTCGCCTGGGAGTGGGTTGATGTGCCGGATATGCGCATGGCCGACCTTGCGCCCGCGTGCGCGCAGCCGCTCGACCGCCGAGCGAATCGAGCCATAGGTTGATCCCCAGCCGAGGATCAAGAGCTCGCCGCGATCATCGCCGTAGATCTCGGTCGCCGGGATATCACGCACGATGCGTGCAACCTTCTCGGCGCGCAGCAGGTTCATGCGGTGATGGTTGTCGGGGTCGTAGGAGACGGTGCCGAGCTCGTCGAGTTTCTCAAGCCCGCCGATGCGGTGCTCGAGCCCAGGCGTTCCTGGCACGGCCCATGGTCGCGCCAGCGTCTCTGGGTCGCGCTTATACGGACGGAATCCTGGACCCGTTGCGGCCGGTGCATTCTCGACCTTGATCGATGGGAGATCGGCAACCTGCGGAATGAGCCACGGCTCTGCACCGGTCGCGAGGAAGGCGTCAGACAAATAGACGACCGGTGTCATGTGCTTCAGCGCAATGCGCCACGCCTCGATCGCCATCGTGAAGCACTCGGCAGGCGTTGCGGGTGCAACAACCGGAATCGGCGAGTCGGAGTTGCGGCCGAACATGCTCATCAGCAGGTCGCCCTGCTCGGTCTTCGTTGGCATCCCTGTCGACGGTCCAGCGCGCTGCACGTCGACAACGACGAGGGGGAGCTCGACCATCACGGCGAGTCCGAGCATCTCTGCCTTGAGCGCCATCCCTGGGCCTGACGTCGTCGTCATGCCGAGTGCGCCGCCGTATGCGGCGCCGACTGCGGCGCCGATCGCCGCGATCTCATCTTCAGACTGCACCGTCTTGATGCCGAGGTGCTTATATGACGAGAGCTGATGCAAGATGTCGGAGGCCGGCGTGATTGGGTAGCTCGCCAAGAAGAGGTCGCGCTCCGCGAGGCGTGAGGCGGTGACGAACCCGAGGGCGGTCGCCTCGTTCCCCGTAATGTTGCGATACATGCCCGGTGGTAGGTGCGCAGGCGCAACGCGATAGTGCGTGTGGAACATCTCCGTCGTCTCGCCGAACGCGTAGCCGGCATGGAGTGCGCGGCGATTCGCTTCGGCGACTGCATCTTTGCCTGCAAACTTTTCGGCGATCCACTTCTCGGTTGCGGCCATCGACCGCTCGTAGAGCCAGAACATGACGCCGAGGGCGAAGAAGTTTTTGGTGAGCTCGATCTGCTTGCTCGTCATGCCGAGCCCCTCACACGCATTGGCAACCATCGTCGACATAGGGATCTCGTAGAGGTTGTAGCCCTGGAGTGAACGGTCCTTCAGCGGGTCGCTCTCATAGCCAGCCTTGCGCAGATTGATCTCGTTGAACGCGTCGGTGTTCACGATGATCCCGCCGCCGGGAACGAGGTCGGCAATGTTCACCTTGAGTGCAGCGGGGTTCATCGCCACGAGGACATCGGGGCGGTCGCCTGGGGTGTGGATGTCGCCACTAGAGAAGCTGATCTGGAAGCCAGAGACGCCTGGCAACGAGCCTGCTGGCGCGCGAATCTCCGCGGGGAAGTCGGGCAGGGTTGAGACGTCGTTGCCGAAGAGGGCGGTGGTGGCGGTGAACTGCGAGCCGGTCAGCTGCATCCCGTCGCCTGAGTCGCCAGCAAACCGAATCGTCACGCGATCCAGCTCGGTAATCGACTGCTGTTCTCCGCTCTTGTTCGTGGTCACTGCTCCTCCGTCAACTGGGTCTAGCGGGATCGCCGTTGGCGCTTGGGTGAGCCTACCCCATCTCCGTAGAAGGCTCGTAACTCGGCCAAGAGACGCTCCTCGTCACGGCGCCCGAGGAAGTGCCAGAGCAGGTAGCCCGTAACACCGAGGGTCCAGAGGAGCGCTAGCGCCGGGACGATCGGCGGGATGCTCCCATCTGCCGCGAGGGCGAGACTCCCCTCGATGCCACTCACCCAGAGCACGAGCGCGCCAATTGAGTAGCCAACCGTCATTGCACTCGTAAAGGAGCTCGGACGAGCGAAGCTAAAGAAGGCGAGTTTCGGTGCGGCAGGATCGTTGAAGTAGGCCGCCTCGAGGCGGTGCGCAACAAGCGCTGCGCGACCAAGCTGCGCATTGATTGCGCGTTCCAAAAATTCTGCGTGTCGCCGGGCGAAGACCGTGTAATAAAACAGATAGCCCGCCTCAAGAAACGCGAAGGGCACGATGAATGGCACGCACGCAATCGCACGTTCGAACTGGTCCAGGTTTGAGAGTGCAAGCAGCCCGATGGCCACGATCCCCCAGATCGTGATCTGCCGAAAGAAGAGGGCCGAGTAGGCGTACTGCATCGCGCGCATGCGGCCGAGTTGCGCCTCGGAGATCCGAAGTTGGTCGCGTGCTGCTGACGTCACACCCTCATCATCGCCGATTGACATAAAACCGGCAGGCGCTAGAATGCCTCATGAAGTCAATCGCGGCACTCCTGCTCGCCCTTCTCGTCGCCGCCTGCTCGAGTGGTCCTGAGGCGACTGGGCCAGCCGCCTACGTCATCACCCGCAGCTGGTCGAACGGCTATGAGGAGTCCGGCACGGTCTACGCCGACGGGCACGTTGTTATGGATCATGGCGGCCATGTCGAGCGCGTGATCCTGCCTGAAGACCAGATGCAGGAGCTCGCCGCAGCGGCAGCCCTCGGGGTGGCACCTGGAAGCAATGGCAGCGATCCGATTGTTGGGGTGACGGTTGGCATTGATGCTCCCGTTAGTCCTGCAGATCTCTCCGAAGGGTCACTCGCCGAACTCTTGAATCGCGTCCTCGACTCCCACACGCTCCACCCGTAGCGGCGCGCTACTCCGCGATCGCGTCGATCAGCACAAGGTGCCGCCCGAGCGGCTCACCGCGTCGCTCGGTAAACGTCCCGCCGAGCATCTCGCCGACCGCCTGCTCTAGGAGCGCCGCATCGAGATTCGGTGGCGCGAGGTCGATCACCGCAATCCTGCCGCCAGGAGTGAGCCAGTCGCGGGCGGCCGCCACCTGCCGTCGCCGCGCCTCCGCTGAGAGCTGACTCAACACAAAGGGGAGAACAACCAGCCCTGCCGGCGCGCCTTCTGGGCCGGCGTCGATAGCGCGTGGATGAAGATGCGCGGAGAGTCCGTGTGCGATCAGGCGGCGACGCGCGCGCTCCAGTCGCCGCTCATCTCCATCGTAGGCAGAGGTCTCGCCGCGCGATGCGAGGAGCACCGTCCAGAAGCCGATCCCCGCGCCAAGCTCCACGATGCGACCGGCGAATGGCAGCGCGTCGAGCCAGAGCACCGCGCGGTCGAGCTCTCCTTGCCACGTTGCACCGGCAAGTGGGCCGCGATCGTATGGTGCGCGATTCAAATACCACGCTTCCAGTGCATCTGGATCCTGCGGTGGCGGCAAGAGACCGAGTCGCGCCGGCACGCCCTCGCGCTCTGCTGCTGCATCAATCGGTGCGCGTGCGGCAGGCGCTGTTGTTGGAAGTGGAATGCCAACGGGTGGCGTGCCGCCAGCGCCGCGAAGGCGCAGGCCCTCTTTCAGTTTCGCGCGAAGGTACGGTTGCTCTGGTGCGCGGGTGAGGCACGATGAACAGAGGAGAGTCCAGCGCTCGAGTGCGTCAGCAGTTGGCGCAACTGCTGCGCCGCACCATGAGCACGAGAAGGGGACAAGGGCGCTCAAGGCGCCAGCCTTAGCGCGGCTTGGCGGTATCGACCGATGTGCGCGCTGCTGTCTTGTCCTTGTACCAGGTTGCATCGATCTGGATGTAGTTTGACCACTGCGCTGGTACCGACTCGGCGGGGAAGATCGAGTTCACTGGGCACTCTGGCTCACAGGCACCGCAGTCGATGCACTCGTCGGGGTCGATGAAGAGCTTTCGGTCGCTCCCCTCTTCGAAGTGGATGCAGTCAACCGGACACACCGCGACGCACGACTGGTCGAGGACATCGATACAGGGCTCAGCGATCACGTAGGCCATCTCACCAACTCCTCATCTCTTGGCCGCCGCTCTAGCAGCCTCGTGCGCCCGAAGGTACCACTTCGCACCGTGGTTTGCCCTCTGCCCCACTGGTGAAGCGCTACATCCCCGACGGGGTAAAGGCAGGGTCAAGGTAGCGGCTCGGCTCATCGCCGAAGTCGAGCATGCAGCCACGCCCGCAGAACCAGAAACGCTCGACCCCTGGCTCGGCAGGGTCAACAGCGCCGACGTGCCTGCCTGGTGCCGCCGCGTTGACCAGGTCTGCCACGAGCACCGTGCTCGTGAGCGCCGCCGGCTCAACCGCAACCTCCATGCCACACACTGGATCGATTGCCATCATGCCTCCTCCTCTGCTCGCTTCGCGCTCAGTGCCGCCTCGCGCCGATGAATCTCGGCCAAGGCGGGTGCAAGCGCCGCGTCGTCGCGGCCTGCCGTACGTTCAGCATCGCGCATCCACGCCGCGAGCACAACAAAGACCGCGATGAGGAAGAGGATGTCGCCGATCATCCACATCAGCGCGCCGGCAAGCTGCTGGTCTTCGAGTGGTGACGGACCCCAGGTTCGACCGAGCGTTTCGTAGTGCGGGTAAAGGACGCGCGGTGCCCACATGATCGCGACGCCGAGGAAGCTGTTCTGCGGCATCTGCGTAATGAGATACCCGAGTGCAGCACCGCGCGAGAGCTTATGGCGCATCGGGTCGACCGAGAAGACGGGCGCCCAAAAGATCAGCGCGCAGGTGAGATAGAGCAGGTGCTCGGCATCGTGAACGAGCGGATCTTCAAGGGCGAGGTCGAAGAGCGATGAGAGATGCGTTGCCCACATCACAGCAACGAGGAGGACCCAACCCGTGATCGGATGCGTGACCGCGCCAACGGCACGACTCTGCAGCACGCGCAGGATGCGAGCACGCCGCGCCGGCGTCGCAAGTCGAAGGAGCAGCGTAATTGGGCCGGCCTGCAAGAGGAGGATCGGCACGGGGAAGAGCAAGATCAGGTGCTGCACCATGTGGACGCTAAAGAGTGCGGTGTCATACCGCTCGACAACCGACTGCAAGGCGATGAGGGTGAGGGCGAGCGCGGCGATCAGTGCGACGCTACGACGGCGCGGGACTGGATTCCCTGGATGTGCGGCGTTCACACGTCGAACGGCGAGCCACCAGAGCACGAGGGTTGCGAGGACCGCCAGAGTGACGAGCGGAGGCGAGGTCCAGTAGCCGAGGGCGGCAATGCTCGGCTCGGGCGGCAAGGGTCCGTGGGCGGGAATCTGGCTCACGGGTACAATCTACCTGCCGAGAGTTGATCCGGTGATAGCTGCGAGGTGCAAGACATTGCGTAGGTTCCCAATCGCGTTCGGTGCCCTCTTCTTCCTCATTGGCGGGGTCTACCTCTACGTCTCCAACGACATCGCTGGCGCCTTCATGCTCATCACCCTTGGGGTGGCCATGGCCACGATGACGATGATCGTCATTCATGCCATGGAGACCGACAACTAGGCAGACGAGCAGATGGACCTCCTTCGCGCGCTCCTTGAGTGGGTGGTCTCCCTGATCGGACCCCTCGTCGCTCCCGACTGGGCAGCCCTGATCCGCCTCATCCCCATCGGCGTCCTCCTCCTCGTTGCCAGCTTCTACGGCTGGGTCCTCCTGCGCTATCGCCGCGCGGGGACGCGCCGCGTCGGTCACCCGCCACGTGCTCCGCGCGCGCCAGCAGGCATCCATCTCCCTGGTCCAAGCCTGGCGCCGTTCCTCATCTCTGCTGCTGCGGCGGCGCTCTTCTTCTCAGCGGCGCTTGGTGGCATCGCCCTCCTCGTTGCGGCACTCTTCCTCGTCTTCGCGTTGATCGCCTGGGGCCGCGAGGCGGTGCATGAGTACGACGCACTCGGCGGCGTCCAGAGCCAGGCGCTCATCGCTGCTGACGCAGCGAACTCGACCGAACTACTGACTCCTGCCGGGCCACCAGATGGTGTGCACCTGCCGCCACCATCGCTCCTCCCCTTCCTCGTCAGCCTCGGCGCCGCAGTAATGCTCTTTGGTGCAGCGATCGGTCTCTCGTTCGTCTTGCTTGGCGCGCTCATGACCGTCCTCGCGCTCATCGGCTGGCTTATCGACTCTGGGCGGGAATATCGTGCAGTTGCCGAAGCAGATGCAACGGGCCATCTGGTCTCACCAGCGCCAAAGCGCGCGCCACAGTTCGTCATCGCACTGATGTCGCTCCTCTTCGTTGTGGTTGGCGGCGCGCAGGCAGGGTTCTTCGCAAGCAGCGATGTGAGCCCGAGTCCAAGCCCATCGGGCAGCACGTGCGTTGCCGACGCGACAGGCGTTCTCACCGTGTGTGCCGAGCTCGTCGCCTTCTCGGTGCCAACCATCGAGATCGCCGCGGGAGCACCAACAAAGATTCGCTTCGTTAACTACGACGCTGGCGTGCCGCACAACATTGCCATCTACGAGGGGAGCGCCGATGCCAGTGGCACGCAGATCTTCAACGGCGAGATCTTTGCGGGCGTTGATGAGCGGACCTACGACATCCCTGCGCTCAATGCTGGAGCAACGTACGCATTCCTTTGCCTTGTGCACCCGAACATGGTCGGCACGGTGGTCGTGCAGTGATCCCCCCGGTGCGCACAGCGCACCGCAGCAGTGCGCAACGCGGCGCGCTCACGCTCCTTCTTGCACTTGTGCTTACCCTCTGCGCCGCCTGCTCGGGCGGGCCAGGTACATCGACGAGTGACGGGTTGATCGGCCGGACGATCAGCATCCCCAACGGCACGCTCCTCGATGGTGGAACGCTCGCCTCGTTCGGCGAGGTGGCCGGCGAGCGCCGCATCCTCCTCAACTTCTGGGCGAGCTGGTGTATGCCGTGCCGTGAAGAGATCCCGCTGCTCGCCGCCTACGCGGCTGAGCCAACGAGTGGGGCGGTGGTGATCGGCGTCCTCTATCGAGACGAGGCTGCGCTCGGTCAAACCGCCGCTGCCACGCTTGGCGCAACCTGGCCGACCCTTGTCGACGCCGACGGCGCAATCGCCGCGCAGGTCCCCGTGAATGCGGCGCCGCTCACCCTCCTCTTGAACTCCGAGGGGCTTGTCCTCGACTACCAGGTTGGACAGTTCGCAACTGCAGCAGACCTTGACGCATTCGCAAGCCAGCCGTAGCGCAGAGCGCGCACGAAGAGAGATTCAAGCGGGGGTTGGTTGCGGGGGATGGATTCGAACCACCGACCTTCGGGTTATGAGCCCGACGAGCTGCCACTGCTCCACCCCGCCCGTGCAGTATCAGGGCTGTGGCAGGCTTCGTCAAACCACGAGGGCTTATCGCTCGCTGATGTGCTGATGAAGATACGCGGCGAGTGGAAGGCGAGCACCAAAACCTTCGCCAAACGCGTGAGCGAACGCAACCTCGTCACCATCTGACTCTTGCCAGCAGAAGAGGAATGGCCGCCCATCGGCTACAGCGGGGAAATCAATCAACCCACGTTCGATATCGCGCAACTCCACACCACGAACAGAGACGCGATCGACGCTCGCCTGCATCTGATCGACAAGCGCCTTGATTCGCAACTCCACCATTGAGCTCGTGGTGAGCGCATCATGGAGTGACGCATCGGCGTCGGTGAACTGCAATTGATTTTGATCGGTGCCCCCAGGGAGCGCGCCGGTGCGCTCGAGGCGGCGGAGTCGCAGCAAATCCCCCTTCATCTGCTCGAGTGCCGAGCGCTGAGCACGGAGGAGGGCGATCAGAGGGCGCAACTCAACGAGCGCGCTCGTGGCAGCCTCGACCGACCAGATACGTTGCATACGGTGATTCTCCCACGGGAGGCGCCTCGTTTCTAGGTCGCACGGCCACACACAGCGCACCGCATGCTCGCCGTGGGAGAATCGTCGCGGGCCGGTAGCTCAGTGGTAGAGCAGGGGTCTTTTAAACCCTTGGTCGCGGGTTCGAACCCCGCCCGGCTCACCAAGACGCTCACCGTTGTCTCGAGCGTGCAGGGCCGCGCGGTGCGACAGGGTGAGGGAGAGGCGCGGGAGTGCGCCGGCGATTGGTGCGCTAGTAACTCTACGGATCCTTTCGTCCAAGTTTCGCGCGCAGCCAGGCGGCGGCACGCTCACGCTGGGCATAGACGACGGCCGCAGCAAGGAGGAGGACGAAGTTCAGCGTCCATGCACCTGCTGCCGACAGATAGCCAAGCTGCTGGCCAACTTCACCCTGAATCGCAAGGCCCGGCACGGTGAGCCCGAAGAGTCCGAGTCGGAATACCGGTGCCTTGGGTGATGTGCCTGCAATGAGTGTGCTGTTTGCAGTCGCGAGCGCGCTGGGGGTTGTGCCACCAATGAGTACGGCGTGTCCGCCAAGCACGATGCCGTGTGCGCCGATGCGCGCGTTGTCGACGGGCAGATCATCTTGTGCGATCGTCGCCCACTCGCCAGTGAGTCCAGCGGCTGTTGGTGCGATCCAGTAGGTGCTCGTGACAGCCGAACCATCTGCTGCAACTCCACCAGCAACGTAGAGCGTGCCGTTCGCCGACCAGAGCGCTGCGCCCACGCGCGGCGAAGGGAGGAGCGCACCTTCTGCCGTCCATCGATAGATCTCGCCAATCGGTGTCTCGCCTTGCGCAGGATCTGGGGTTGCGGCTGGTGCGCCGTGGCCAGTTGCTGGACTGTGTGCAACGGCAAGATCGCCGCGAAGTACCACGTTTGTCGCAACTGCTGCCTCTGCCTCACTGCCGCCCCACACATAGAGTGCATCGCCGACAAGTGCGGCCGCTGCGTCGGCACGTGCGGCTGGGAGTTCCATCAGTGGGACCCATGCCGCAAGGTCACCGCTCGACTGCAGGGCTGCCTTCCAGACGCTCGTTTGCGCAACGCCATTGGCGTCTCGGCCGCCGATAAGGATGAGTCCGTCACTGACCGCAACGAGTGCTGCGCCAGAGCGCGCGCTCGGGAGATCCAGCATGGTCGAAGGTGTCCAGGTGGCAATGAGGCCCGTGGTTGCATCTGGCGTGCCGACATAGACACTCGTCGTTGCCTTCACGTCTAGTGTCGCTCCGCCAACGACATACGCCTTCCCGGCGAAGAAGGCTGCGGCAACATCGGTTCGCGGTGCCGGAAGTGGTGCACCGGCGCTCCATGTGCTGAGTCCGTCGGGGCCAACTTCGGCAACGGCGGTTCCCGTCGTGCCGCCACCGCCGCCCAGGTAGTAGAGATGCGCACCAGCTTGGACAAGCCCGCCGCCGACTCCGCCACCAGGGAGATCCGTGGTCGTGCCGCTCTTCCACGGGAGGAGCGCGCCGTTTGGCGCAGGGCACGGGAGCCCCTCATTCTCTGCTGGGCAGATGTTCACGAGCGAGAGACCGTTGAGGCCGAGCTCAACGGTTGGCGAGACGGTGAGGTAGTAGGCGCGGTCCGGGATGTAGCCAAGCATCATGATGATGACAAGCGTCCAGAGGATTGCGCGTACGCCAGCCCATCCCCAGCCCGATGCATCGAGCAGGCCGAAGAGCACACGCTTCGGTGGCACGTTGCCACTCTCGAGCGCGCGTGGGGCGTTCGTTGTATTCATCACTTCGCCGTCAACGTTCCGACCATGTTCGGATGCACCGTGCAGACGAAGGCGTAGGTGCCCTTTGCGAGCGCAGGGATCGTGTAGGTCTGCTGCGCAATACCAGGGAAGATCGCCCCCCGGAACACCTCTGCACCAGTGGCGCTCCCTGTGTGAATCGCGACGTTATGCGGAATGCCCAGATCCTGGTTGTCAAACGCGATCGCAAACGGAACGCCAGCGGTCACCGTGAGGCTCATCGTGGTGTACTGCACGCCCTGCGCAACGATGCTGTAGGTCTTGCCGGGTGCAACAGAGGGGCCGCCCGTTGGGGCTGGCGTTGGCGATGCAGCAAATGCATCGCTCCAGCAATCAGGAACTGGCGTTGCATCGGCTGCTGGAACATATGCTGCGTCGCGCCAGCCCGTTACCTGAACCCTCGCTCCCGTTGCAGGATCGGTCACGGTGATCGTGTCAGTGTTCGTTGAGCGGATCCAGGCAATCAACTCTTCAATCTCGCGATAGTTGAGCGGTCCACCATTCGTGTCAGACCAGACACCCATGAGTGAATTTGCATTGCCGCACACGTACCGGCCGCCGACGGTCAGCACATTCTTGAGGTATGCCGGGGTTAGATGCGAGAGCAGCTTCCCTTGATCGTTTAGCACTGGCCCAATGCCACCCTGCCCCTGTGCGCCGTGACAGCGCGCGCAGTTTGCCTGGAAGAGGTTGTAGCCACGTGTCACCGTTTCGAGGTACTGCTCCTCTTTCGCGGCATCAAGGCGCGCAGAGCCAGTGACACCTGGGAGTCCCTGGTCGTAGAAGGTATACACGATGACAAAAAGCGTGACGATGGCGATGCCGAGCAGTGCTGCGGCGCGCGAGGAGCCGCTCTGCTTGACAATCTTTGCCGCTCGCTCAGCATCGAGCCCGTGCGTATGAATTGGTGCAGGGCTTGAGAGGCGTGGCACTGGCGTGCTCGCCTTCTCTACTGGAACAGGGAGCTGCTTCTGCTCGTCGCTCATTAGATGCACCCCGTTGCGGCGCGTGGCGCTTCGATCCCTGGCTGCCCGAGCGCTACGGGCATGCCGCCAAGGTTGATCTTCCCCGTGTCGAGGGTGAGCACGCCGTCGGCGTCAACGCTCAAGGAGAAGCGGTCCATGCCGCGCGGCGCTGGGCCGAGTCCGTCTGCCTTCGTGCCGAGTCGGTCGTAGCGACTGCCATGGCAGGCGCACTCAAGCCAGTAGGTCTTGATGCAGGGGTTTGGCTTGCAGCCAAGATGTGGGCAGCGTTGATAGAGGGCGCGAACGTTGAGCGCACTCCCCTCGCCTGTTGGGTCGTCACCGGCGATGAACTCCTTCCGGCTCGGATCAACGAGCATGATGAAGGCGCGGGCGTCTTGTACATACGCGGGGTAGCCCTGGTCAATTGGAAGTCCCACGTTGGCGTTGATCAGTGACTGCAGCGTGCCGACGCGCACCTTGCCACCAAATCCCCCTTCGAGATTTGGCCAGAGGAAGCCGAGTGTGCCCGCAGTGACCTCGAGGAGCCAGAGACCGAAACCGGCGCCAATCGTGGTGCGCAAGAGTCGACGGCGCGAGATGCCCTGAACCTCTTCATGGCGCAGCGCCTTGATGGTCTCGCCGGTCAAGGCCTGTGGCTTGTCGGCTGGCTCAACTTGATAGTGGCTCATAGGCTGAAGAAGAATCCGGTTGACCAGGGGAGGATGAACGAGTAGCCCGGCCCGCGGAAGAAGATTCCGATGAAGGTGACGGTGAGGCCGAGTGCCCAAAGGAGCGAGAAGAGCATCACCTCAAGCTTCCGATCCGACGGGCGCGTGCTGCGAATGTTGCGACGGTCAAGATACGGAATGAGCGCAGAGCCAACGAGCACGCCGATCGGCGTGAGCGCACCGGCAACGGTCGGGTGGAAATAGGCGAGGAGCTCTTGGAGTCCGAGGAAATACCACGGCGCCTTTGCAACGGCGGGGGTGACGTTCGGGTTCGCAAGCTCTTCGAGTGGTGCATTGATGAAGAGTCCGAGCATGAGCAAGAAGATGCTCATGGCCACGGCGGCCAAGAACTCAATCGTTAGGAGGTGGGGCCAGGTCATCACCGTGTCGTCTGGCTCTTTTTGTACGCGCACGACGGCGTCTTGCTTTACCAGCGCCAAGAGGCGGTAGGGGCGCGCTGCCATCGGCACGCGCTGCTTATCAATCTCCGTCTGGCGCGACGGATCGACTGGCAGCGAGCTTGCGGGGCGCTGCTCGTCACTCACGGCAGATCACAGCGGTCCGCTGATTCCGCCGTCCTTGCGGATCCGCCAGAAGTGGACCGCGAGGAAGACGGCCGCGAGGAGCGGCAGCACCATCACATGGAGCACATAGAAGCGAAGGAGCGTGTTCTGTCCCACCTCGAGGCCGCCGAGGAGGAGGAGCTTCGATGGCGTATTGAAGAGCGGCGCATAGCCGGCCATGTTCGATCCGATCGTGATCGCCCAGTAGGCGATCTGATCCCATGGGAGCAGGTAGCCGGTGAAGCTGAGCATCATCGTCAAGAAGAGGAGGAGGACGCCGACCACCCAGTTGAATTCGCGTGGCGGCTTGTATGCGCCGTGATAGAAGACGCGCATCATGTGAAGGAAGACGAAGAACACCATGAGGTGCGCGCCCCAGCGATGGATGTTGCGCGTGATCTGCCCGAATGGGACGAGCGTCTGGATGCGAATGATGTCGCTATACGCCTGCGTTGCAGAGGGGGCGTAGAAGAACATCAGGTAGACGCCGGTCACGGTAAGGACGAGGAAGAGGAAGAAGGAGAGCCCGCCGAGACAGAAGGTGTAGGCGAACTTCACGGCGTGCTGGCGTACACGCACTGGGTGAAGGTGGAGGAAGACGTTGTTCATCACCGCATAGGCACGGCTCCGCTCGTCGCTCGGGTAGGCATTGCGGAAAATGGAGCGCCAAGCTGACGACCGTCGAACTGCCTGATCGACTCGCGCTAGAAGGCTCATTGCGCTCCTCCCCCTGTGCCGGCAACCCCTGCGAGCTGCCCATCTCGGTATGACTCCTTATAGAGGCGACCATCCGAGCTGATCTCCTGCATCTCGAACCTCTCCATCGTAATGGCGTCGAACGGACAGCGCTTGACGCAGAGGGCGCAGCGGATGCAGCGCTCCTCGTCGAGGATCATGGCCGCGCCGTTCTCCCAGCCATACGCCTCGCTGAGCACGGGGAGCTGCCCCTCGGCCTTCAGCTGGTTGATATCCACCATATGGATGACCCCCTCGGGGCAGACATCGGCGCAGGCGCCGCACAAGACGCAGCGCATCGGATCGAACCAGATGTTGTAGTTGCACATGAGGCAGCGGGTGCTCTCGGCGACCGCCTGCTGCGCCCCGTAACCAAGCTCCACCTGGGTGGTGAAGTTCACCGTTGGGTCGGCAGAGGGGAGGCGCGCTGCAAGCGGGAGCACGGGGATGTGCTGGCGCGGGATGGTGTCGTAGAACTCAGGCATGTCGTGGCGCCACGAACTCGTGACGCGCACATTCGCATCGACCGTCACCGTTGCCTGGCCCGCAAGGTAGCGATCGATTGCATAGGCGCACTTCTTCGCGTGACCGGCCGCCTCGATCATCGTCGCTGGCCCAGTGACAAAATCGCCACACGCCCACACGCCACGGATGTTGGTGGCGTAGGTTGCCGGGTCAACCTTCACGCGACCGCGTGCAACTTCGAAGCTGCTCTGCACGGGAAGGAAGCCGAGGTCGGCCGCCTGCGAAACCGCCGGGATCACCGTGTCAGCAGGGATGATGAATTCTGATCCTTCAATCGGCACGGGGCTACGTCGGCCGGAGGCGTCGGGTTCGCCGAGGCGATTCTTAATCATGCGCACCCCGGTGATGTGGCCGTTCTCACCGACCAGCTCGAGTGGCGAGACAAGGAAGTCCATGCGCACGCCCTCGCGCTCGGTCTCGCCCAACTCCTCTTCGTCGACAACGAGTTCGGCACGGGTGCGGCGATATGCAATCGTGACGCGCTCGGCACCGTGTCGGAGCGAGGTGCGCGAGCAGTCCATCGCCGTGTAGCCACCACCGATGACGACGACATCCTTACCCACGCTGATCGGCTTTCCGAGGTTTGCATCTTTCATGAAATCAACGCCGTAGACGAGGCCGTCGAGGTCGGCGCCAGGGATGTCGAGGGCGACCGCGTTCATCGCACCAGCACAGATCGCAATCGCGTCGTAGTCGGCCTGCACCTGCTCAAAGCTCAGCTCGCGGCCGATCTCGGTGTTGTAGACAAACTTCACGCCGAGCCGCTCAATCAGCCGCACGTCGGTCTCGATCGCCTCGCGAGGGAGGCGGAATGCCGGCACGCCAATGAGCATCGTGCCGCCGCCGTACGGGAGGCTGTCATACACGGTGACCTGGTAGCCCTTTACTGCAAGCTCGCGCGCCACAGAGAGGCCGGCGGGGCCGGCGCCGATCACGGCAACGCGCTCGGCGCGCGGCGAGATCGCTGGAGCGACATCGGGGATCCCCGATGCTGCGTGCCACTCGACGAGGAAGCGCTTCATCGCCCGGATCGCGAGTGGCCGATCAATATCGCCACGGCGGCAGGCCCGCTCGCACGGTGCCGAGCAGACGTAGGAGCACATTGCAGCGATGGGGTTTGGCTCGCGGGAGAGGATGTAGCCCTCTTCGAAGCGTCCTTCGGCGGCGAGGTTGAGGTAGCCGCGGCAGTTGGTGCCGACGGGACAGGCCTCCTGGCACTCAATGTTGCACTGCAACCATGAGGCGTCTACCGGCTGGACGAGGAAGTCCTGGTTCGCGAGAGTCACATTCAACCTTTCCTTGGGTCGCGCGACGGGGTTACTCCTCCGTGATCGTATCAGGGAGCCCTAAGCGCCGTGCTCAGCGAGGAACTGTTACGAACGTGCGGTGATCTCGGCGAGGACCTCAGCGGCATGCCCGGTTGGGGTGACCTTTGGCCAGACCCGCGCCACGGATCCATCGGGGGCAATGAGCAGGGTGATGCGGTGCACCGCGTGGAAAGTCTTCCCGAGCATCTCCCTCTCCCCCCAGGCGCCATACGCCTCGGCCACCGCGTGGTCGGGGTCGGAAAGGATTGGAAAGTTCAGTGAAAACTTCTCCCGGAATGCTGCCTTGCTCGCCTGGTCATCGGGACTCACGCCCCAGACCACGGCACCCGCTCGCTGCAACTCCGCGTCAGCATCACGAAACTCACACGCCTCGATCGTGCAGCCAGGCGTGTCGTCTTTCGGATAGAAGTAGAGGACGAGCCAGCTCCCCGCAGCATCGGCACGCTTCCGCTCAATGCCGTCGGCGTCGCGCAGCGTGAAGTCGGGGGCGGGTGTCCCTACCGATGGATGGTCGCCCAGTTCGCTCATCGGGCAAGTATAGGCTCAAGGAGCGCACGCGCAATGCTCACAAGTACGCCGCCAGCGCTAGCGATAATTAGGACCAGGTCGGCGCGGCCAAACGTTGATGGCCGGAAGCGTGTTGCGGGTCGCGTGCGTGTTGGCATGCGCACGCCACGGATCTCGAGTGCAATCGCAATGCGTGGGACGGCGCGCACAAACGAGTCGAAGAGATCGACGAGCAGGGTGAGGCCCCCACGCGACGTGGTAAGGCGCCGAATCGCCCGTCGCTCACGCGCTTCAGAGAACATCGCGGGGATCGTCGCCGCCGTTGTCAGGAGTGCCATCGTTGGTGCAAAGGGTGCACCGAGGCGCTCAACCGCCGCATCGGCAAGCCGGAGTGGCTCAAATGGACGGATCAAGACAAGGCTCCCCGCCGCAAAGGTGAGGAGTCGCGCAACGGCGCCGATCGCCTGCTCAACCTCTGCCCCGCCAATCACATTGGCAAGAAAGAGACCAAGCGCAGCGGGTGTGAGCGCGAGCCCAATGCGCAGGGTGCCGAGCGCATCGACGCCTGCGCGCCAGGCGATGAGGAGGGCTGGGATCGCAATTGCCCCTTGCGCCAAGAGGGTCGCTGGGCTGATGAGTGAGAGGAGGAACCAGAAGAGCGCCAGCCCCATGCGCGTGAGTGGGTTTGCACTGCCGACCAGGCGCTTGGTGATCGCTGGGCTCAACAGCTGCTGTGCCGCATCGACCACCTCGCCGAGCGGGGCAATCAGGCGCGTACGGATAGAAGGGGCGCCTCCCGCCGTCATCGTGCCGCGTGGGTGTTCGATGACGCGCGCTCGGGCCGGAGCGAGTGCCGCGTCATGGGTCGCAATAAGGAGCGCAGTGCCAGCGGCGGCAAACTCATCGATGATCGCGCTCACCTGCGCTACTGCGGCTGCGTCGAGTCCTGCGGTCGGCTCATCGAGCACAACCAGCTTAGCTTCACGTGCGAGTGCCACAACGAGAGAGAGGCGACGGCGTTCGCCATCGGAGAGTCGCGCGGGCATTACATCCACGAGCCTTGCGACGCGCAGTCGTTCGGCGAGCACGAGGGCTCGCGGCAGGTTCTCCACTGCAATCAACTGTCGCGCCGGCCGCGCGCCAAGCAAGAGCCCGGGGTCTTGCGGTGCATAGGCGATACGAACATCTGCCACCGTTCGCGCGCCGACCGAGAGCGGTAGTGTTCCAGCTACGAGGCTGAGGAGTGTCGACTTGCCGCTCCCCGTTGGGCCGGTGAGGATGGTTACTGTTCCGGGAATCACGTCAATGCTCACCGCTTCCATCTCGCGACCAAGCGCGCGCGCACCACGCAACTGTGCGATTGATGTTTGCTGGTGGAGACGCACCGCTGATGCTGGTTGTGCAGTGGCCACAGTGGGATCGCCAGCAGCGAGAGCCGTTGCACCGCGGCCGTTAACCAGGTGGAGTGTGGCCGTAGGAGTTTCGCCCAGTGATTCTACGGTGTGGGTTGCGATGACGCGTGTCGCACCGGTTGCACGCATCACCTGCCGCAGCGTTGTGGCGGTAGCAGCGTCGAGAGAGTTAAACGGTTCGTCGGCGATGAGGAGTTGCGGTTGCGCAACGAGAGCGGCGAGTGCGGCGGCGAGCATACGTTCTCCGCCACTGAGGTGCGCAACGGATCGCTCGAGCAGCGGGCTGATGGTGAGCTCGTGCGCCGCGGCGTCAATCGCCTGGCGCATTTCGCCCGTGGCGATGATCCGCGACTCCAAGGGGAGGGCGGCGTCATCAAGGAGGCGCGGGAGGGCGGCGGTTGGCGCCGGGCCGGCAGGGATCAGGCCGAGGCGAGCGAGGTGCGCGACGGGTGGCCCAGGCTCGCCACGGGCGGCCGCCGCGACGAGATCGATCCCGCCCACGGTGAGCTCCCCGCTCAACTCCCCCGGCAAGAGGGTGCCGAGGAGCCCGGCGAGGGCGAACAGGAGGGTGCTCTTCCCCGCACCTGATGCGCCCGTAATAAGGAGAAGGCCACCTGGTGCGAGGCTCGTGCGCGTCCCCCGTAGGTCGAGGGTCGGCGCTGGCGCGCCAGCGGGACGCCAGACGAGGTCACACATCTCAATAGCCGGAGGCGGCTCCTTCAGCATGGTCGACTATGCGCCGATCAGGTCGAGGGCCCCACTGCGACGCAGTGCTGCGCGCAGGAGCCATGCCCCTACACCGCCGACGAGCGCCGAGCTGGCGACCATTGCACCAGCGAGGAGGAGTGCGAACGTCACATCCACACCAGCGAAATACAGCGGGATGTCATGCACGGCCATGCCGATCCCCGAGAGTGCACCGGCGAACACGACGATGTCGATGTGTGGCCGCCGATACGCAATCAGTGCAAACGCAACCTCTGCGCCGATCCCTTGCGCCGCGCCAGAAGCGATTGCATCAATCGACCACTGACTCGCAAGCAAGAACGAAACGGAGGCAGCGATCATCTCGCCGGCAAGTGCAGCACCAGGTCGGCGAATGATCAAACCCGCCAGCGGCCCAGCGATCACCCAGGTTCCCGCAAACAAGAGGTACTGCAGCGGCAAGACTGCGGCAAAGAGTGGCGAGAGTGAACTCCAGAGGATTCCCCACCCTGCAAACAGCACCCCCGATGCAATACCGAGTGTGGCAAGCGTCACGAGATCAAGGAGACTCCAACGGCGGCCGCTCATGCGGTGACTCCGCTGACGAGGAGAAGCTTGCCGCTGTGGACGGTAAGAACAACGCGTGCGCTGGTTGCAACATTGGAGAGGCCGCGCGATGCGCCGACATGCAGCGTCTCGTGTGTCAGTGGCCATCGCGTGCCACTGATGCTTACCGTCGCGTCGGCACCCCACGGAATCAGTGAGAGCGTTTGACCCACGTGATCGAGAAGTTCGCAGCGCTCATTCGCGGCAAGGAGCCGCACAACAGAATCCGCGCCGAGCAGCACGAGCAGCGCGCCGCTCGCGCGCACGCGCGGATGCTCGAGGAGAGCGGCGATCCCCAGCGCATGATCGACACGCCCACCCCAGACGCCGATCAGGGCAATCTCCGACGCACCAGCGTCGAGGGCGGCGAGGAGGGCGAGCTCGGTATCGGTCGCCTCTTTCTCTACGGGGAACCTCGTGCAGCGCACCCCGGCCGCCACCAGCGCCTCGTATTCGGCGGAGGTGAGGGAGTCGAAGTCGCCAATGACCTGATGGAGCGTGAGGCCGAGTGCGGCTGCCTGGCGAGCACCGCCGTCGGCAGCAATCACGAGGTCGGCCGAGCGCCAACCTGGCTGCACGCGATCGAGGCTCGCAGCGTCGACCGGATCACCGCCGGTAAGTATTAACGCGCGCACGAACACCTCCCACTATCGCGGAGGGCTCTGCGTCTCCCTTCGCCGGCATGACCCGGATCAGGTTCCGAGGGTTCGCGGGCCTTCCCGCATCTCAGCGCCATCTGGCGCTCCCCTGTCGCGATGGATGGAGTCTAGCGCTTTGGTGTCGCTATCGGGTGACCGTCGAGCAGCTGATCAACCCACGCTGCAACTGAGGCCGCATGCTCATGTGCGTCTGCCTCATAAAAACGATCGGGATGAAAGAAGGGCGAGTGAATCCCAACCGCGCGCGATCCAACTGCGCGCGCCATGCGCATATCGTCGAGCGTGTCGCCAAGATACGCAGAATCTGCCGTTGAGCCGCTATGCCCAAGCGCCGCGAGGCCGCGGCGGAGTGGCGCTGGGTGGGGCTTCTGCTCCGGCGCATCATCACCATAGACAACCGCCCCAAGCAGATCAACAACACCGGTGCGCTGCAACTGCACGCTCACCACCTTCCGATCGCCCGCGGTCACCACGCCGATCGGAATCCCTGCATCAACGAGGCGTGTCAGCGCGGCGAACGCGCCAGGAAGGAGCTCCGCCGCGTGGCCGTGATACGCCGCATGCCAAACGTCTGCCGCGCCTTCAATGAGGTGCTCGGGGACGCCGAACGCCTTGTACATGAGCCGCCAGTTCGCCGAGAAGTGCTCACCGTATCGCTCGCGCGTGAGCGCAGGCAGGCCGAAGGCGCGCATCACCTCGACGTTGGCGAGGTAGACGTGCTCGGTCGTATCGATCAGGGTGCCGTCCCAGTCGAACAGCACCGCCTTCATTCCCGTCTGCATCGCCTGATCCTAGTGCGCGCCTAGAATCAAGGGATGACGAGCAATCCAGCCCCGGTCCCTCGCGGCGCGCGTGAACCCCAGAGTCGCGTCAGCGACTTCCCTGGCGGTATGCACGTGCGGGCAACCTGGGGGAGCAGTGGCCAGGCGGCCGCCGTCTTCGCCCTCTCTGAGCAGGGCGGGGTGCTCATCGACCATGGGGCGCTCGGCGCCGGGGCAGACGGCGATCCCGATCGACTCTGCCGGATGGAGCTCCGTGTCGAGACGCCAGCTGGAGCCTGGGCGGTTCGGCTCGCCTCCACGATTTACGACGAGCCGCGCGCGCTCTACTGGGACGCTGGGCAACTCTTCGTTGCCGGCTACGGCTTCGCCGTCTACGCGTTTGGCGCGCGCAGTGGCGATCTCATCTGGAGCCATCAAGCGGGAACACCGATCGTTGAGCTCATCGCCTCGCCACGATTTGGTCATGTGATTGTGCAAAGCGAAATTGAGACCTGGGCGATTCGCCCCGACGGTGAGGTGCGTTGGCGCCTTGCGCATAGTGATGTTGTTGCAGAAGCCGCACTCATGGGCGGCCAACTCGTCTTGACGAGTGTGAGCGGCGAAACGCAGGCGATCGATCCTGCAACCGGATCGCGCCACGCATGATCTCTCCACTGCAACTCGCCGCTGGCGGTGCGCTCCTGATCGCTGCCGGTGCACTCATTAACGCACGCCTCGGTGCGCGCATGCGCGCAGGTCGCTTGCTTGCTGGCGTCCAGCCGCACACGCCAACCGAGGCACTCGCCTCTACCGATCATGCGTATGTCGCAATCAACGGAAGTGTTGATGCCGCTGAGGCCTTTGAAGACGAGAATCATCGGCCGCTCGTCTATCGTCGTGAGCGCGTGCTGATCTCCGACGGGAGGTCGTGGCGCGAGATCGACCGCGCGGTACGCAGTGTCCCGTTCTCTCTGAGCGATGCCACCTCTGCGATCGCCATTGATGTGGGCGAACTCGACGAAGGGCTAATCGTCATCGAGCGTCGCTGGGATGGGAGTGTCGCCGAGCTTCACGCGGCCCAGCGCGAGTACGCCACGTCCGCATCAGCGGCACTTGTTGTTGAACTTGCAGCGAGCGACCCCGAGCGTGGTGCACGCCTCATCCTTGAGCAGATCAGCACGCTCGATCACGCGACAGCCGCCGGTGGCCTGGCTGGGGGGCAGCTCACCGCTGGACCAGGGGGGCGACCCTTGATTCTCACCACGCTTGAGCGTGGTGAGGCGCTGCGCATCCTCGGTGCCGAGAAGCGCTGGGCGCACCTTGCCGGCCTCGCCGCACTCCTCCTCTTTGTGCTCGGCGCCCTCCTCTGCCTCGCCGCCGTAATCAGCCTCCTCGCGACGCCTCTCAGCGGGGCAGGAGTGACGGCCAGTCCCACCCCAACGCCCGAGACGGGTGATGCACGCACGGGTGGCACAAGCGTCGGCCTCGGTGGGCTCATCTCGCTCCTCCTGGCCCTTACCGCGCCATTCGCACTCGCGGGCCTCGTCGCCCTTCTTGCACGCGCCGCGATTAGAATGCGGCGATGAAGCAGCGCCCCTACGCCATTGACGAGATTCGTTCGCGCTTCCCTGCGTTGAGCAACACGCTCCCCGACGGCACGCCGATCGCCTTCCTCGACGGACCGGCGGGAACGCAGGTGCCCGAGACGGTGATCGATGCCTATCGCGACTTTTTCCTTCACGCCAATGCGAACTCTGGTGGCGATTGGATCACCTCGAACCGACAGGCAGAGGTCGCAGATGCAGCGCATCGCGCTGCGGAAGATCTCCTGAACGCCCCGCGTGAATCCGTCAAGTTCGGTGCGAACATGACCACGCTGAACTTTGATCTTTCACGCTCTCTCGCACGCGGCCTTAAGGCGGGCGACGAGATCATTGTCACCATGCTCGACCACGACGCAAACTACAGTCCATGGAAGCTCCTCGCAGAGGACCACGGCCTTGTGATTCGCGGCATTCGCGTCAACCCAGAAGATGCGACGCTCGATATGGAGCAGTACACGACGCTGTTGTCCTCGCGGACGAAGATTGTCGCAACGGGGATGTCGTCGAATGCGGTAGGGACGATCAATCCGTCAAAAGAGATCGTGCGCCTCGCACATGAGGCGGGAGCGCTCACCGTCCTCGATGCGGTGTGCAGCACGCCGCACTACCCCATTGATGTGCAGGCGCTCGACACGGACTTCCTCCTCTGCTCCCCGTACAAGTTCTACGGACCCCATGCTGGCCTGCTCTTCGGGCGCCTTGAGCTCCTTGAGCGCTACGGCCGATATAAGGTGCGACCCGCCCACGACCAGTGGGAGACCGGGACGCCGAGCTTCGAGGGGATGGCCGGGGTCACCGCCGCGATCGACTACCTCGCCTGGATTGGCGAGGAGTTCGGAAGCCCGGCAGACACCTCCCCACTCACGGGGCGTCGTGGGGCGATTCGTGCGGGAATTCGGGCGATCGGGCGCCATGAGCGCGCCATCACCACGCAGCTCCTCGACGGGCTGGAGGCGATCCCCGGGGTCACCGTGCGCGGCATCACCGACCGCGATCGACTCGATGAGCGCACCTCCATCGTCTCGTTCACCACGACCTTTGCGCACCCCGATGCGATCCAACGTGCGCTTGGTGCACTCGGTATTCAAACCTGGAGCGGCGACTTCTATGCGGTGAATGCCATCGAATCGCTCGGGCTCACCGCGAGCGGCGGCACGGTGCGCATCGGGCTCATGTCGTACAACAGCGCGGCAGAAGTAGATCGACTCGTGCACGCTGTGCGCGCAATGAGTGGCGCAGCACAGGTATGAGCAGCGCACCACTCATCCTTATCACCGTTGCGGATCACGACGCTGCACTTGATGCGGCGCGTGTCGCACTCGTGAACGCACGCTATGCCGATGGTGTACGCCGCGCAGGTGGACTCCCACTGCTCATCTCGCACACGAGTTCAGCAGAACAGCGCGCCACGGCATTCGCACGAATGGACGGGCTCCTCCTCTCTGGTGGTGCCGACATCGACCCTGCGCGCTACAACGAGCCGGTTGCGGGTGCGGTAGAGATTGATACGGCACGAGACGCACTTGAGTGGGCAGCACTCGATGCTGCTGATGCACGAAAGATTCCCGTGTTCGGCATCTGTCGCGGACTGCAGTTCCTGAATGTGCATCGCGGCGGCTCACTCTTGCAGCACATCGATGGCCAGGTCACTGCTGCATATCCAGAGACGCCAGCGCTTGTGCACCCGCTAGCGATTGAAGTGGGCACGCGCCTCGCGACGATCCTCGCTCCAAACAGCGCACCGCTCGCCGTCAATAGCTATCACCACCAGGCGGTCACGCCAGATCGCCTCGCGCCAAGCCTCCGCGCCGCTGCGTTTACCGACTCACCGCGCGGTCCACTCGTTGAGGGGCTCGAGGAGCCGGGCGAGCGATTCGTCTTGGGGGTGCAGTGCCACCCAGAGCGAACCGAGAGTAGCCCCGCCGAGCTCGAACTCGTCTGGCGCGCCTTTGTGAACGCAGCGCGCGGGTAACCTCAGGCTGTGGCACAGTCTGAGACATGAACCGCAACGCTGAACATGCCTCAGGTGAGCGATTCGACAAGAGCGACCGCTCCGCGCGCCTCCTGCGCACGCTCAAATATGTAGAGGGGGCCGGCGAGGCGGGGATCCGTCCCGAAGACCTCGCGCGACGCCTCGGGGTAAGCCGCCGTACCGCCTACCGTGACCTCAAGGCGCTTGAGCGCGAGGTCGAGGTTCCGATCTGGAACTCGCACGGGCGCTGGGGCGTAACGAGCGAAGGCCTCCTCCCCGCCCTGCGCTTTAGTCGCGACGAGGCGCTCTCACTCGTCCTCGCGGCGCGCCTCCTCGCAAAGTTCTCAACCGGATACGACCCGGAGTTTGGTGCGGCGCTCATGAAGCTCGGCGGCATGCTCGATGAGCCGCTGCGCTCATCGGTTGAGCGCACCGTCACACAGCTGAGTGAACTCAATCGCGATACCGCAGCACAGCAGCGCTTGCGCCTGCTCGCAACTGCCTGGGTGAGTGGTCGCGTCGTTGAGTTTGATTACGCCGCGGCGTGGAGCAATGCTGGTGCAGTGCGCACCGCGCGCGTACATCCATATCTCATTGAGCCGTCATCGGCAACGCTCGCTACGTATCTGATTGGTTACGACGAGACGCGCAAGGCTCTGCGCACATTCCGGGCCGACCGCATCACCAACATCAAGGTGACGAGCGACACGTTTGTTCAACCAAAAGATGTGGATCTTGAGCACACGCTTGCTGCAGCCTGGGACATTGTTGCCGACCAGCCGCTCGAAGAGATCGTCGTGCGATTTAGTCCTGCAGTTGCTGCGCGCGTTGCAGAGACACGGTGGCATCCCTCGCAAACAATTACCAACGAGCCAGGTGGCTCACTGGTGTGGAAGGCGCGTGTTTCTGGAAGTCTTGAGGTGCGCTCGTGGATCTTAGGGTGGGGTGATGGCGCAGAGGTGTTGCGACCAGAAACACTCCGTGCCGACGTCGCTCGAACCCATGCGACCGCTGCAGCAACGTACACGGCACGCGGATAGCTGATGGACGCGAGTAGGTTCAAGGCGGTCAACCTCATCTCTGATCCGATTCACGGCTATATCGAATTGACGAAGCGCCTTGATGCTGAGGGTGCTGCGGCGCTGGGCTACGCGGCTGAGGGGGCGGCAGAAGAGGACCTCCTCGACACCCCCTGGGTGCAGCGATTACGACGTATCAGCCAGCTACAGAGCGCCCGTTGGGTCTTCCCCACTGCCGAGCACAGCCGTTTTGCGCACGGATTGGGCGTCATGCACGAGGCGGGGCTCTGGGCGCGCCACCTCTATCCGTCGCTCGCCGAGCAGCTCCGTGCACAGGGAGATCCCTGCCCGAGCGAGGGGCTCGTCGTTGAAACCCTTCGCGTCGCGGGGCTCCTCCACGATGTGGGGCATGGCCCCTTCGCGCACTTCTTCGACCACGCCGTTCTCGAGGCGTACCCGGCACCAGCCGACCCACGCCGTGCGCCAGGAAAGCGCCTCGCCCATGAGGACCTCTCAGCGCTCATCATCGAACGCGAACTCGGCGACGTGATCCGCGCCCTCCGTCGTGCCCCCGGAGAGCAGGTCGCCCATGCAGCATTCGAGCCGGATGAGTCGATCAATCCAATCTGGGTCAGCTTCCTCATCTCGAAGCCGCCACTCGTAGACGCGACGGTGCCGCGCTGGCTGCGCATCGTGCAGCCACTCCTCTCGGGCGTCTTCACCGTCGACAACCTCGACTACGTTCGTCGCGACTCCTACATGACGGGGGTGCACATTGCCGCCGTCGACGTCGAGCGCTTGCGCCACTACAGCTTCATCGGACCGCGCGGGCTCACGCTCTATGAGCCCGCTGTCGGCGCGCTTGAAGCGTTCCTTGGCGCGCGACAGTTCCTCTATCAACAGGTCTACCTGCACCGCACCGTCCGGGGGATCGACCTTGATATGAAAGAGGCATTTGCGCCGAGCATCCGTGCGATCTTTGGTGACCACTCTCCCGCTGACGATCTCGCGAGCTACCTCGAGCTCGACGAGTACGCACTCCTCCATCAAGCGGCACGCTGGGCGCGCGGTCAAGATCTTGCCGTGAACCCGCAGCCGAAAGATGGAACCGTCACCCCAGAGGTTGCCGAGGCATGGCGCGCAATCCTCTTCCGCAACCCGCGCTGGCATCTGGAAGAGGAGATTCGTGCCGACTACGAGACGCCAACCGTGCCGCAGTCACTCCTTGATCAGCTTGGCCAGGCCATCCCTGGCGAGGTTGAGATCGACCTCGGACTCTGCGACCCCCGCCATGTGGAGGGGGATGCCGCAGACCAACTTCTCGCAATTGAGGGGCATGACGGGCGGGCGGCGATCCCCATCTCCACCCTCCTTCTGAAGCTCCCCCTTCTCTCGGTGGTTGCAAGGCGTTATCGTCGGCGGTAGTCGTAGGCTAAACGGCGTCTGCCCGTTGCCCCGACCTGGGAGGGGCCATGCGTAACCGCCGAGCACACAACCCACGCAATCTCGCGGCCTTGCTCCTTCTCGCGGTGGCCTTGATTGCTCCAGCCCCCGCTACTGCGCAGAACAAGCGGCATGGGAGCCGGCCACATCCGGCTGGAACCGCTACCCCAATCAACGTGCACAGCATCCGCGGTGGTGCTGATGCAAACGGCACGGTTCACGTCATCGTGCGCCTCAAGACGCCAGGGTCGGGTGCCACAGCGGGGAGTGCCGCCATGGGGCGCATTCGCACCCTTGATCGTCAGGCGATGCGCACGACTATTGCACAGCTCGGTGGCACGATTGACGCGCAATTCAGCCATATCTACAACGGACTTCGCGTGCACATGCCGATGAAGCGCGTCGAGACGCTCGCTGCAAATCCACGCGTTGCCTCAATCTCACTCGTCACTCGCTACCAGCGCCCCGCGTTCACATCTGGCGCCATGCGGCCAGCAAATGCCGGTGCCGCCATCGCAGTGCATGCGAGCAGCGTCTGGGCACAGACTGCATCAAGATTTACTGGTACGGGCAAGGGTGTTGCAGTGGCCATCGTTGACACTGGAATCGACTACGAGCACCTTGACTTCGGACCAGGCGGGGCCAACAACTTCGGCGAAGATGCGAAGGTGATTGGCGGCACCGACCTTGTGGGTGACAACTACGATCCTGGCGCAGGCGGAAGTGCAGATCTCCCCTTCCCTGACGACGATCCGAAGGACTGCTCCACAGAACTTGGTGGCGGCCATGGAACGCACGTGGCAGGAACGATTGCCGGCTTTGGAGTTGAATACGACTCAGGCACATCGTCGTACTCCACCTATACGGGTCGATACGATGCTTCGCTCACGGCGCTCGACCTTGCTTCGATGCACATTGCGCCAGGGATGGCCCCTCGTGCATCACTCATTGCGATCCGCGTCTTCGGGTGTAATGGCGCAACAGAGGTTGCTGCCGACGGGATTGAGGCGGCCGTTGCCGCTGGCGCCGACATCATTAACGTATCGCTCGGCTCACCCTACGGGATCAAGGGCAGCGCCGAGCAAGAGGCGATCGACGCCGCCACTGCTGCAGGCGTAACGGTGGTCGTTGCTGCGGGCAACGAAGGCGCTGGTGCCTTCTTGGTCGGTTCACCTTCGACTGAGGATGGCGCGCTCAGCGTGGCCGCCCTCGACGATCGCGCAAAGCACCCGGCGGTCAGGTTGATGCGCCAAGATCTAGCGAGTTGGGTAAGCGTGGGAACCTTCCTCAATACGAATGTCTATGACTTTGGTGGCGACACCTATGAACACACTATCGTCAGCCTCTTCCAAGATGCTGGGGCGGGTGGCAACCCATCAGAGTATTCACTCGGATGCCCATCTACGGGTGATGACGGCTCCCCGTATGTTCAAGACTGGGATACGTCGCGATCAGATTTGTCAGGCACGATCGTGATCATCCGTCGTGGCGAATGCACATTCAAAGAGAAGGTTGACGCGATGCTGGTAAAAGGCGTTGCAGGAGTGATCATCTTGCAGAAGCAGGACCTCATCGTAGATGACCCTGAGGCATACCCTCCATTCCTTGGGGCTGAGTATCCGACCAGCAACATCCCTGTGCTCATGGCTAACGGTGATACTGAAACCGCACTCGTGAGTGCGCTTGATGGAGGTCTGGAAGGCAGCCCAAGTCGGCTTGAGCTCTCTCCCGATGGTCTAGCGAATCCCTACTACCAGACCGTTGCAGAATTCTCATCGGGCGGCCCGCGCTGGGGCGACCTCGCGCTGAAGCCGGAGGTTGCGGCGCCAGGTGTCGACATCGTCTCCGCAATGTCTGGCAGCGCAGACGGTGCTGCGTGGATGAGCGGCACCTCAATGGCAACGCCAGTGACGGCAGGGGTTGCTGCACTCGTGAAGCAGGCGCACCCAACATGGGCGCCAGATGCGATCAAGTCGGCAATTATCGGCTCTGCAGAATCGGTAGGCGACGGCATCAGCCTGCGTAGCGTTGGTGCCGGGCGCATCAATGCACAGAACGCCGTCGCTGCAGCGGTAACGATCAAGGCGGGACCAAACGCAACCCTGAGTTTCGGCTGGGTGAAGGGCGATGCCCAAGGCACGCTCATCAAAACCTTGAGCTTTGTTATGACGAATCGAACAATGAAGACAACTAAATCCACACTGCGCGTCGGTGCGGCAGAAGGCTTCGACCTGCCGAGTGGCGTGACCCTTGCCATCTATAACGGCACAAAGAGGCTCAAGTCGAGCACAAAGATCAGCCTCGCCAAGGGGAAGAGCGTCACGCTCACCGTGACGCTCACTGCGAGTGTTGCAGCACAAAACGCCTTCCAGGGACTCACGAATGAGGATGAGGGTGACACGGCGGACTGGGCACTCGGCGGCACGCTTAATGCACTCGTGCACGTCGACACGCCAAAAAAGCCATCACTCCGCCTCCCGGTGTTCGCCGTCCTGCGCCATACAGAGGCGTTCACGTTCGAACCAACCCTTACTGAGTTTGGCCCGGGAATCAGTTACACGAGCACCACTGGG
Source organism: uncultured Chloroflexota bacterium (assembly GCA_903864185.1). Classification (GTDB taxonomy): domain Bacteria; phylum Chloroflexota; class Limnocylindria; order Limnocylindrales; family Limnocylindraceae; genus Limnocylindrus. The sequence continues at coordinate 39,827 of CAIPEX010000025.1, forward strand.
ACAGCAAGCGCAAATACGACGGTTGAGGCCTACACCTGGATCGGTCACGACAGCAGAGAGCGCATTGCCAATGGGGCAGACCTTCGTGACCTTGGCTTCAATGCGTGGGTAGCGAGCGACTGGTCGATGTTCTCTCACGATATGGGAGCACTTGATCTGCTCCTTACAAGCTACACGCCATCGTGGAACCAGGCACTGAACGAATACGACATCGAGTTCGACCTTAACCAGGATGGTTCTACCGATGTGAGCATTGTCATCGGAGACTATGGATACTTATTCAGTGGATACGCAGATGGCACACTCGGCTGCCTCTACGTTGACTATTTTGGCTGGGTAAATAATCAGTTGCCTGGGGGCACCTACGATGGTGGTGCCGAGGGGATCTGCTCCGCCTCTGCAGATCCTGGCAGCTCTGCACTGCGTGTGCACTTGGACGATCTCTACTATTTCGTGAACGATGACGGGAATTTTGGAGGGATCCCGGAGATTCCATTCACCATCACGAGCTATAACGGTGGTGGTTGGGATTACGATCAGTTTGGCTCCATGGGTAATCCATTTGTGATCAACGTTGAGTCGATTACAGAAGCGACGGGGTCGATTCCTTCTGGCAGTACACCCGAATGGACTAACCCCGGTCTTGAGGTTATTGCAGAAAGCACAACAGGGGAGGGTGGTGGTTTCTACATGGCGTATCGTGGCAGTCAATATTATGGTAATACCGATACGGGATACATCGATTCAACCTGCACGCCAAGCCTCGGATGGATCCTGCGAAATCCGTACGGTGTTGATACGGCGTCAGAAACGTACGAGGTCTATCTTCCCTTACCGAACTAACGGTTAGCGCGAAGCCAGGAGAGCACCTCGGCCATGGCGCGGCAGTCGACCTCGTTATAGGCGGCTACCGCGCGGATGAAGTCGTAATCCGTCAATCCTGTACTCGTGCTCGCGGCGCGGTGCTCCGCCTCATAGGCGGCGGCCATCGCACCGAGGCCATCTGCAGGGCCATCCGACCAGACGGTTGCGATGAGACCGGCCTGGTGCATCGCCTTGGCAATCGACTTCAGGCCAAAGCCCCACGCGCCCGTCACTCCAACTGGCACGCGGTGCACGAGCTGATCGAGGGCATCAAACCAGCCGAGCTCCTCAGGTAGGCGCCAGTCGGGATGACGATCGGCCGCACAGTTGTAGGAGTTCGAGAGGAGATTCGGCTCCGCTGGCGACCAGTGCACGATCCGCGCGGCCGACCAGTCGAGCCCGAGTGAGCGTCGCCATGCGTCCATGTAGGCGCGCCAGTCATCGAGCACCTCGCGCTCACCAGAGAGCGAGAGGCGCGACGCGGTCCACTGCCCAAATGGTCCATCTACTGGGGCGTGACCGGCAACCGCACCCGCAGCCTGGGCCACGGCAATCTCACTAGCTGTTGGTGGCCGCCCGTCGACTTGCACGAGGCAGCCAACCTGGAAGATGCAAACGTTTCCGCCAACTGCAGGGAGTTGAAGGAAATCATCGTCGAGATTCTGCGTGTTCTCAAAGTCGACACAGAACTCGAGTTTCCATGGCGCACGCCAGACCTGCTCCTGATCGGGCGGAAGTGCGATGCGCTCGGGAATAACCGCTCGCTCTGGATGAGCAGCAACATCGCGCACCCGTTCCGGACTATTTGCCTCGAGGACGAGTGCGAGGCGACGCGGTCGAACATCACCACCAACACCGAGTAGCTCAGGGGTGAGGCCACCCGTGTCGCGGCGCATGATGCCCTTCGCAATGGCGGCATCGCGCAACTCTGGTCCAACTCCTGGAAGCGCGGTGAGCTCGCCAATCTCGCGAGCAATCTTCGACTTTGCGCTACTCCACGGCGCATCTTCGCCTGAGCCGAGGTTCGGATAGAGCTCGGGGCGCGTTGGCCGCGGAAGTGCATCCCAGCTCGCCCCCTCGGCACGAACAAGTCGCATCCACTCAATCGCTCGCGCGACATCGTCAACGAGTGGGAGGGCACCGTCGCGTGTTGCCTCGCGCTCGACGGGGACGCGCCCAAGGCGCTCGAGCGCACCACCGCCGCGCTGCTTCTGATTCACCCAGTTGCGACCGAGCAAGAACGCGTCGGGTGGGCAGTAGCCCTGGATACGCGCCACGGCGGCCGTGTAGACGAGCACCTGGCCCGCATAGTGCCGATGCGCGTTGGAGGCGAGGCCGCTCGTGGTGATGTCGAGCGTCGAGAACTTCACGTCGATGACAACGTAGTGCCAGGGTGGAACAGCCCCGTGATCGCTCGCCAGGCCAGGCGCGGGAGCCTCTGCCTCACCCGCGCCGAGCGTGCCGGGGAAGAGGCGCTCGAGCGCGTCGCTCCGCACAAGAAGATCGATCGATCCATAGGTGCGGTCTTCGGGGTTTCGAACGACCGCCTGCTCGATCATCTCGACGCCGGCACGCATTGCCTCAAACGTCTCGACCGCCGACTCCAAGCGTAGTGCCGCCTCCCAGCCGCCACCAATCACCGTATGTGATGCAACCTTCGGCTCAAGGAGGCGGAAAATCCCCTCTTCAAACTCCGACCCCTTGCGAAAGAGGAGCGCGGTCAGATCGTACGGACTCGGTGGCACGGCGTCCGCGCCCTCATCTTTCACGAATCCTTTCGCTGCGCCGTGCGCATGGAGCCAATCAAGCAGTGGATCACGCCGCAACCAGTTGCGCGTCTTCGACGCCGACACCCAGTCGCGCCATGCGGCACGATCTCCAGGTGCAGGATTCAGTGTCTCTCCGCGATCGTTCGTCGTAAGCGCGGCGCGACCCTGTACAGGAATGTTGCCGGCGCGATACTGGCGCATCTCTCCCATCGTTATGGTGCTCGCGTGATGAGCGCCACGCCACCGAGAAGCAGGAGTGCACCCGCAGCGAGTCCGGCATCGAGCGGCTCGTGGAGAAGCCCGACGCCGAGCAATGCGGCAACGAGCGGCTGCAAGAAGAGGATCCCCGCAGCAGTCCGCGGCGGCGCCGCAGCATATCCGCGATACCAGCTGCTCCAGCCGATTGCTGTTGCGCCAATACCGAGATAGGCGATCCCGGCGAGCGTTGCAGGCTCCGTTGCGGCGCGCAGGTCGATGCCGCGCACAGCGAGTTCAATCGCGGCGAAAGGCACGATGAGTGGAAGTGAGATCGTCGCGGTGAGGGCGATGGCGCGACGGGCACCGATAGCAGCAACGATCGGTCGGCCGAGGCTCGAGTAGAGCGCCCAGGTTGCGCCTGCGCCGATGAGCATGCCGACGCCAAGGAGGCGGCTCGTATTGAGCGGGGTGGCGACGATCGATGCTTCGAGCGCGCCGCTCGCGCGGAGGGCGAGCACGGCAACGCCGAGTGTTGCCACGACGATCCCAAGCCAGGCGCGCGGTGCGATCGGCTCGCCTTCGCGTGCACGCCCAAAAAGCAAGACGAAGACGGGGGTCGACATCGTCACTACCGCCCCCTCAACTCCAGACGTGAGCGAGGTGCCGCCAAACTGCAAGAGCATGGAGGTCGCGCCAACTGCTGCAGCGATCACCGTCGCACGATGCGGCGCGAGGTTCCACCCACTCGACTCGCCGCGCAGTCGTCCGAACAGCGTGAGCACGCCAACCCCGAGTGCGAGGCGTAGGAGGGTGAGGGTGGCAGGCGGCACCGCCGAGAAAACTGCCGCCGAGACAACGTAGAGGCCACCCCAGAGCGCAGCGGCAAGAGCAAGATCGGCTACGGCGGAGGGGCTTGCCTGGCGTTGCTGCATCTCGTGCAGTCTAGCGGTGTGCATTCATCCTGCGCAGCGCTACGATGCGTTGTATGAACGTACGACTTGACGAGACACTGCGTGCCCCAGCCTTCACCCCCGCAGGTGACAAACGCGCCGTCTACGAAACCTACGGAACCTCGTTCCTCACCTACCTCGCACGTCGAGCTGCGAAGACGCAGATCCTCGTCCCGCTCGCTACGCTCCTCGCTCGAGGGCGACCCGGCGGCCCAGAGACGGCAGCGGCACTTGCCTGCCTCGCCTACTACGCTGCTGCGGCGTCAACAACCTACGGAACGGGCTATCGACAGCCGAGCTTCGTTAATGAGGAGGAGGCGCACGAACGCGACCGAGAGACTGGTGTCGACATCACTGCCATCAATCTGGGGAAGGGGCGTGAGATCGCTGCAGAGATTCGTGCCCTCATTCCTCGAATCGGCATGTATACGAGTCGCGAGCGCGTGCTCGGGACAACGATTGGCTTGCGGGGTCTCGGCATGCCAGCGCCATCCACATTCACCTTTGCGGTGAGTAGTGAGGGGCGCCGCGCGGGCCTGGTGGAGTGGAGCGCCTCAGCGCGCGGCACCATCGTCACCGAGCTTGCCCCTCTGCTCAACAGGAGCCGGATCCGGGCCTACGGCGGGCTCGACCTGAGCGGCAGCGACGGGAGCCGCGGCAGCGCCACCCTCACGCGCGATGGGGCGTGCGAGATCCGTATCGTCGATGCGAATGGGAACGCGATCCACCTGAAGGCCCCCCTCAAGTAGCGCGACTCGTGGCACCATAGGCAGATGATCATCGCCAAGCGGCCAGCACCTCTCGACCCCGCCCGCATCGCTGCCGTACGCCGCCCGTTCGACGAAGCAGACATGTTCCCGCCGCAGGTCTTCCACGACGCGGCGCTCTTTGCCTGGGAGTCTGAAGAGATCTTCCGTCACGAGTGGCGCTGTGTTGGCCGCGATGAGGAGACGCCGAATGTCGGCTCGTATCGCCTCCTCGAGTTTGCTGGCGAGCAGGTCATCATCTCGCGCGGCGAGGACATGCAACTGCACGCCTTCATCAACGCGTGCCGACACCGCGGAGCGACGCTTATCGAAGGACCCGCCGACGGGAGGTCCGACTGTGGCGAGGCGAAGAAGATCGTCTGTCCGTATCACGCCTGGGTGTATGGGCCAGACGGGAAGCTACAGAAGGCGAAGCACACCGAAGATCTGAAGCGCTTCAATCCGGGCGACTACGACCTCGTGCCGTTGCGGTGCGAAACGTGGCAGGGATTTGTCTTCCTCACCCTCGACACAGATGCGGAGCCGCTCCTCACCTACCTTGATGATCTCGTCGACGTATTCTCGCGCTTTAACTTTGCACCACTGCGACGCGCGAAGCGCGAGGTGTACGAGGTTGCAGCGAACTGGAAGATCCTCGTCGAAAATTATTCTGAGTGTTATCACTGCCCTGGAGTGCACCCACAACTGAATGCGCTCACCCCCTACGACCTTGGCGAAGATATTCCGGCGCGCGGTTGGTGGAAGGGTGGCTGGCAGCCACTGGTCGGCGAGGCACTCACCATGGGTCTCGACAAGGGCTCACACGAGCGACCATGGCTGCACGGGATGACCGAGACCGACGCGAAGCGGATCCAGTACTTCGCCGTCTGGCCGAATCTCCTCCTCTCACTCCATCCCGACTACCTCATGGTGCACATGATCGAACCGCTTGGGCCGGGGCAATCGCGGGTGGTGTGCGACTGGTATCTCCACCCCGACACGATGAAGCGCCCCGACTACGACTTCTCCGATGCGCACGGGTTCTGGGATATGACAAACCGCCAGGACTGGCACGTCTGTGAGCTGCAGCAGCGCGGCACCGCATCCCAACAACTTCCACCAGGGCGCTACACCGAGCTCGAGGCGAGCGTGCAGGCGTTCGACCTGATGGTTGCCGATCGATATGCCGCCGACGGCGTGCGCACCGCTCGCGGTTGGGCGGCTGGTCTTGCGCCAGGCGACATGGAGGGGATCGACTTCTCCGACCGGCAGGCGGCGCGGGCGGCGATCGCTGCAAAACTTGCGGCGGCCGAACTCCCCTAACCGCTTCGTCGAACCTCTAGCTGTTCGGCTCGCCCATGTCGCCCATCGGACTTGATGGTCCGCCTGCGCGATTGCGCAGTGCAAAGCGACGATCTGGTAGAACGAGCGGATCGCGATGGAGTGCGGCGCGCGCCACCATCTCGCCAACCGCAGGGCCTTGCTTATAGCCGTGCCCGGAGCCGCCGCCCGCAAGCCACACCTGCGGGTTATCTGGATGTTGGTCGAGGACGTAGTGCCCACTCTTCGTGCGTTCATGCTGGCAGGCACGGCTCTCGCGAATCGGTGCATCGCTCAATCGCGGGAAGCGCACGGCGCAACTTCGAGCGCGCTCAATTGATCCAGGATGTGCAGCATCGGGCCATTCGCTCGGATTGAAACTTCCGTTGTCGAACTCTGGTCCAACCTTTGTGCCGTGTCCGCGCTCGTCGGGAATCCCCCAGACGGCGAGCCCCTCGTCGATCCACGTAGGAATCTCACCGAGCCCCATCCCTGGCGCATCAAAGTAGATTGCATCGCGGCGCGTTGGCACGATCGACGCTTCTGCGTCGGCGCCAACCAGTGCCGGGAAGAGTGTCGGTAGCCACGGTCCAGCGGCCCATACCGTTGCCCCAGCGGAAATTGGCGCACCGCTCTCATCGAGTGCGGTGCCATCGGCTGCGGGCGTCGCGCGACCGCGAATAATCTCGCCGCCCTCTTCACGCAGTGCGCGGGCAGCTGCACGCACGCCATCACCGGCGCGCAGGAATCCCGCCGTCGGCTCGAGCAGCACGTAGCGCACATGGTCTCCAGCGACTGCGGGCCAACGGCGAAGCGCCTCGTCGACCGTGAGTCGCTCGCATGGGACGCCGGCTTCGCGCATGCGCAGTTCCGACGAGCCCTCCCAGACGCCTGTGCCAGAGACAAACCAGGCGACACCGGTATTCACGAAGATCTCCTCGCCCACCTGCGCCCCGAGCTCTTTCCACGCGGCGAGTGAGCGCTGGGCCCAACTGAGCAAGAGTGTGTCCTCGCCGTGCGAGTGGCGAATGATGCGGCTGTGATCGCCAGAGGTGGTCTGCGGATGCCCTGGCTCGCGCTCTTCAATAAGTTGGACACTCGCGCCGAGCCGGCGCGCCTGTAGTGCCGTCCAGGTTCCCCAGACGCCGCCGCCAACCACGAGAAGGTCGGGGGTGCCGCCCTTCTTCATGGCTACTTCTTTGTGCCGAGCGTTCGGAAGCGGGCGAGGAAGTCGCGTGTGCGCTGATCTTGCGGCGCGTCGATCACCTGCTCTGGTGGCCCAACCTCGACAAATTCGCCCTGGTCCATGTAGTAGACGCGGTCTGCCGCCTCGTGGGCGAAGTCCATCTCATGCGTGACGACGATCATCGTTCGCCCCTCGTGGGCGAGGTCGGCCATCACCTTGAGCACCTCGCCGACAAGCGTCGGGTCGAGTGCACTCGTCGGCTCGTCAAAGAGGAGGACCTTCGGCTGCATCGTGAGCGCGCGAGCGATCGCGACACGCTGCCGCTGTCCGCCCGAGAGTCGCGATGGATACTCGTCGCGCTTATCGAGCAGGCCGACCTTCTCGAGGTACTTCTCGGCGATCGCCTCCGCCTCTTTTCGCGCCATCCCCTTCACGAGGATTGGCGCCTCAATGCAGTTGCCAATCACGCTCAAGTGTGGGAAGAGATTGAACTCCTGAAAGACCATGCCTGCGCGCATGCGCAGCTCGCGAATGCGCTCGGCGCGATCCTTCCCCTCGGTATGGAACGGGTCTGCATTAACGACAACGCCGTCGATCTCTACGCGGCCGTCGGTTGGGTCTTCGAGGAAGTTCAGGCTGCGCAAGAAGGTGCTCTTCCCCGAGCCAGAGCGGCCGAGAATGCAGACCGTCTCGCCTGGCCACACCGTGATCGATGCGCCACGCAGTACATGGTTGTCACCGAACCATTTGGCAATCCGTGTGGCCTGCAAGACTGGCCCTGCGCCTGCCTTCACAAGCACGCCAGGCTTTTCTGCGGGGTGGAGCTGGTGTGGCTCTGCTGCGCCGCGCAAGTCGATCGGCTTGCTCATGCTTTTACCGCCTGATTCCTATCGCCGGCAGCCATGCGGCGCTCGAGCCAGCTCTGCAGCGCGGAGAAGGCGATCGTCATGATCCAATAGAAGACGGCAGCGATGAGAAGCGTCTGCAGCGACTTGAACTCGCGGCGTCCGATGTTTTGTGCGCGCCAGAGAATTTCATGCAGCGTCACCGTTGATGCGAGTGCTGAATCCTTAAGCATCGCAATGAAGTCGTTGCCGATCGCTGGCAGCACGATGCGGAACGCCTGCGGCGCAACCACACGTCGAAACGCGGTCTGCTCCGACATTCCGAGCGCGACCGCGGCTTCGCGCTGGCCAACCGGCACCGCCTGAATCCCGGCGCGGAAGAGCTCGGTCATGTAGGCGCCGTAATTCATGCCAAGTGCGCCGACAGCACAGACAAACGGATCGAGCACGATCCCAACCTGCGGGAGTCCGAGGTACCAGAAGAGCACCTGCAAGAGGAGCGGGGTGCCGCGGAAGAAGCTGACGTAGAAGGAGGCGATGGCGTTGGCCGTGGCGCTGCGTGAGAGGCGGCCGAGGGCGCCGAGCACCGCAAGGATGGTTGCGAGCATTATCGAGAGCAGCGCGACAACAATCGTAAGGCTGATGCCGCCAGCGATGAACGGCGCGGCGCTCGCCAGGAAAGTGGCCTCGACATTGAAGTAGACAGCGATAAAGGTGCCGATTGCAAGCAGGATCAGGGTCGTGATGATGCGGAAGCGCAAGCTCCATGCTGATTCTCGGCGGCGATCGCTCTGAGCAACAGCCGCTGCAAGTTCACTTTGGCTTAACGATCCTGCGTTCATTCTCTCCCTATCAATCTCTTTGGCGAGATATGAAACGGGGAGCCGCGGCGGTGCCGCGACTCCCCGTTTCGCCAGTCGATCCCGGTGATCCGGGTTCTGGTCTCGTTACCTTACGGTGCGACCGTGACGTCAACGCCCAGGTAGCTCTCTGACAGAGCAGAGAGCGCCCCGCTCGAATGACCAAGCGCAATGATGCGGTTGATCTCTGCGAGCAGTGCAGGGTCTGCACCCTCGGAGCCCTTGTCAAGCGCAACCGAGATCTTCTCCGTCGTAAGGACAAGTGCTGGATCCATCACCTTGATTGCTGCGACGCCATCCGTGGCAGCAGCCTCAAGCGTGGCAATGGAGTTCGCAATGAAGTCCTTGCTCTGGATGAAGAAGTCCCAGGTGCGGCCGGCGCTCAGGCCTTCGATGCAGAGGTTGTCTGTATCTTCAGTCTGAACAGTCACACCCGTGAGCGTCATTGGCGTGTTAACGGTGACAAGCGTCTCACCAGCAAGTTCGCCAGCAAGCCACTTCTCGTAGATCGTCGACGAGCCGACACAAGCCTTCAGGCCGTTAAGGTCTGCCAACGACATAGCCGTTGAGTCCTGCGGCACGGCAATCGTTGCCTGTGCGTAGTAGTACGGCTCGGAGAAGTCAATCACCTTAGTGCGAGCTTCCGTCTGGGCCATTGAGCCAACAGAGATATCCCATCGTCCGCCCCAGCTGCCAGCGGTGAGCTCGTCCCATGTTGGGGTGACCCACACGATGTCAACTTCAAGAGCAGTAGCGATCATCTTCGCGACTGAGGTGTCGAACCCGTCGTACTCGCCCGACGCTGTGTCGAGGAACGAATAGGGGGCGTAGTTCGGGTCGGTGGCAATGCGGATCACGCCAGCCGTCTTAATTGCGGCCAAGGTGGTCTTTGGTGCCGAGCACCCCGCCAGGGCAACTGTCATCGCCGCAACCGCGAGCGCGGCGAATAGTGTCTTACGCATACGCATAGGTTCTTTACCTCGCTTGCAGGGGCGGGACAGCCGAGAGGCTACCTCTGCGCCTTAGCGGGATTATCGCACGCTGACGGGAGGTCGGGGGGTGGCAGTTGCGAGGTCGCTACGCGGGTTAGCGACGGGCGGCGACCACGACCCCTACGAAGAGCACGAGGGCCCCAAGGAGCTGGCCGGGGGTGGGCAACTCCTGGAAGACCAGGCTCCCGACAAGGAGGGTCATGATCGGCTGCACAAAGAGGAGTACCGAGCCCACCACGCTCGGGAGGTGAGGGATCGAGGCGTTGATGAGGGGGTAGCCGAGCACCTGCGAGAGGAGGGCGAGAAGGACGAGCCAGCCCACCCCTGGCCAGAGGTCGGGTGGGAGCAGGGTGCCCCCGGCCAGCCCGAGGACGAGAGCGACGAGGACCGTCCCGATCGCCGCATCGCGCAGGAGCCCAAAGGGCCCAACCGCCGCGGACCCGGTGGAGACTCGTCGGGTGATCACGAGGTAGAGCCCATAGAAGGTGGCTGCGCCCAGACCCCAGAGCACGCCGAGGGCTGGGTCGCTCCCTGCTGAGGCCTGCCCCGCAGGCGTGAGCCCCAACGCGACGAGCGGATCAAGGACGCGGGCGAGCATGAGGAGGCCGAGAAAGGCAAGCGGGATCGCCGCAATGGCGCGACCTGGGGTGCGCTCACCCGTGAGCGCCGCAATGATGCCAACGAGGAACACCTGCGCATTCGGTACGACCGTTGCGAGGCCAACCCCGAGGAGTGGGATCGCGATATGGAAACACTGCAGGTCGAGCGCAAAGAGCGCACCCGCTGCGAGCCCGAGCAGGCGGTCGCGCCGGGTCGCGCGATGCCCTTCACGGTGGGCAAGGATGGCCAAGAAGGGGAGGGCGATCGCGCCGCGGAAGAGCGTGACGACTGCTGGTGCTGCTCCAGAGAGCTTCGCGAGTGGGGACGACTGGGAGATCGCAATCGCCCCGAGCGCCGCGCCGAGTCGTGGATGGCGAGTGGCGAAAGCGAGTGGTGCAGCGGGCATAAAAAAAGAATACACCGTGCACGCATCCGTGCACGGTGTATTCCCAGTGCTAGCTAGTCGTCTTCGCCTTCTCCTTCATCTTCACCGTCAGAATCGCCACCCTGATTATCCCCGCCGCCTGTGCCTGCGTGATCACCTGAGTGGTGCTTCCCGCCATTGTCATCGCCCTGATCGTCGTTCTCATCATCGCCGCCGCCACCAGGAGGCGGTGGGAGCACGCCCCCACCGTTTGTTGGATCGGGCTGCGCTGGCATGCTCGCGTCAACGACCGGGTCAACACTTACTACAGGTGTTGCGCTTGGTTCAACGACATCCATCGATGGGGATGCAGTAGCTCCTGCTACTTCCACCGACGTGGTGTTGCCCTGCGGTGGGAAAAGAGCACCGTCGTCTGCAAATGCAGAGCCGACTGCCAGGCCGCCTGCAACGGCCAGCACAAAGGCGGCAATCGCTCCAGCTGGATGACTCGATGCACGCTCTTGAACAGCCGGGGGAATCATGTTCCAAGGCTCGACTGGAGCCCCAACATGGTTCGACGGTTGATTCTTGCGCTTGTCCATCGTGTACCTCTCTTCTTTTTGACACCGTCTGGTGTCTGCACTCATCTTCCGTGCTGGGCTGCGCTGCGTCCTGTGCTCAGCCAAAAAATACGGTGAGAAGTCTCTAATACTTTAGATGCTCACGAGGCGAAATCCCTCTGTGGCTAGCAGCCGCCCGTCGTAGGCCATGGCGAGGGCTCCAAAACCAGGCTCCTGGTCGACCCGGGCCAGGCCCTCCTCCCCTTCCAGGTAGCCGATGGTAGCGAGGGTGTCGGCGCGGGCGATTGAGGGCCCCACGACCGAGAAGCTCACCCATGGAGAGGTGGAGGGGAGGCCGGTTCGAGGGTCGCGGAGGTGCCCTGGCCGCTCGGTGGGGCCACTCGTGGCGATCGCCGCATCACGGAGGAGCACCCGTGCCATGACGGAGCCGGGGGCGAGCGGGTCGACCACCCCCACGTCCCAGCCGATCCCTCGTGGCCCGCCGCCCGTGGCAGCGACGTCACCGCCGATGCCGAGCGTCAGGTTCACCATTCCTGCCTGGTTCAACACCCCCATGGCCTCGCCGATCGCCCAGCCTTTGACGAAGCCCGACGGATCGAGGCGCCCATCCATGCTTGCATGCCATGCGTCGAAGAGCCCGCTCGTCTCTTCGTAGAGGGCATCGCAGATTTCCAGAACCATGCGCGTCTCGGCGTGCGCATCGTGCAGGTGTAACAGGCCGTCACGAATGCGGCTGATCTCTGAGGTTGGACGGTAGGTCGAAAAGCGCTCTTCGATCTCGTCGAGTCGAGTAAAGCACGCCTCTACCGCCTCGTGGTTGATTGCGCCAATAACACCAAGAGAGGCGGCGCTGCCAAAGACTGGCCGAACGATCCGGTGAACTGATGCAGGCTCCAGCAACTAGTAGGTCGCCTGATCAATCGCATTCTGGAGTGAGTTCGCGTAACCCCACCATGAGTACGATGCGCCACTGCACGCACTTGGGGGATTTGCAAGAGCGTTCAGTGGCCTGCCTGCGAAGGTCTCACCCGTCGTTTTTCCTGCATTGAGTCCGATTGCAGCATTGTTGAACACCGTTGCGGTGCAGCTTGCCCTGCGGTAACCGATTGAATATGAACCAGTCTTCTGTACAGACGCATCAACAACTTGTCCATTCGCAATTTTTACTGTCACTTGCATGAGGCCATAGCGGTAGTTGACGTTCGCGCCAGTGTAGGTTCCGTTATGTACCGTCTTACCGGCTGGCGTCGAGGTTGGCGTCGGGGTTGGCGTCGGGGTCTTTGTTGGTTTCGGCGTGTTTGTTGGCTTCGGCGACTTGCCGCTCGTGGCGCTCGAGGTCGGCGTGGGAGTTGGCGTCGGCGTTGCCGAGGCTCCAGGATCTGGCGTCAGTGATGGATCAGGGCTAAAGCTGATGCCGCCATCGTCTGGTGGCGCATAGGCGAGGATGAGTCGCAGCGCTGCGACGGTGAGGATCAGGGAGACGAGGCCGCGCTTCGGCATTACCAGTTGAAGCGCTCAAGGTGGACCTGGCGCTTTGGCACGCCGAGCTCCTTGAGGCTCTCCTCTACTGCCGACATCATGCTTGGCGAGCCACAGAGATAGACATCGCGATCACGGATATCAGGATACGAGGCCCAGAGCCCGGCGGGCGAGAGCGGATCGTCGCGGAATGCGTACTTATCACGGCTTCCCAGCATGTAGCTCACCTTAGCGCCGCGCATCTCAGCGATGCGGTCGACCTCAGTGCGCAGCACGAGCGACTCTTTTGAGGGACCGCGGTAGAGGAGCGCGAGGTCGCCGCGGCGAGCGGGGAGCACTTCGAGGAGTGCCCGCAGCGGCGTGATCCCAATGCCACCGGCGATCAGGAGCACCTTCTCGCGCGTTCGCACCGCTCCGGTCAAGATGCCATATGGGCCTTCGAGGAAGACGCGCGTTCCTGGCTTAACACGCTGCAACTCGTGCGTGCGGTCGCCAAGCGCCTCGATCGTGAAACGCAGCGTTTTTCCGTCGGGGCCAGCGGAGAGCGAGAACGGATGCGAGCGCCACCAACCATCAGCGGCGAGGACACGTATGCCAAACCACTGTCCTGCGCGAACTGGGAGGCGATCGAGTCCGCTCCCAGCGATGTAGATTGACGCGACACCGGAGCGCTCAATTACCACCTGGTCAATGTAGTAGCGATGCGCGATGTTGCGAATCAGTGGCTCAATAAAACGATAGATGACAAGTGGCAAGAACGTGACTGCATAGATTGCGATCCATGTGATGAGTGCGATCTGATCGTTTGCGAAGTCGCTCCCGATCTTGATCTGATGCAAGAAGCCCAGCGCAACAGCGATGTAAACGTAGAGATGGATGCCGTACCAGGTCTCATACGAGATGCGTGCACGTGCCGCGCGCACTGAGACGATCGCGACAACGATGAAGAGGGCGAGCCCAACGCTGCCGCCAAGGCCGCCCGGCTGATTGAATGTGAAGTCAACCGCAGATGCCCAAATCTCTCCCGGTGATGCGATGGCATCGAACGATGCAAAGGCGGCCGACGAGGCGATCGCGTGTGCGAGCAGGAGCCAAACACTTGCAAAACCTGCAAGTCGATGGAGGCGCGAGGCTTCGTCACTCCCAACAACCTGATCGATCCAGGGCGCACGCGACATAAGCAGCACGCCGACAAGCGCGAGATAGGTGCCGAAGATTGCGGTGAGCTGGCCAATCGAGGCGATGATGTCAATCGGGCTCGCAACATGATTGGCACCGCCGTGCCGGAGCCACATCCCGAAGAGGACGATGCCAACGCCAAGCACGATCCAGTTCAAGTCCGAGGGGGAGATTGACCAGCGCCGAGGCAGCGGCGGGCTGTTCTTCGGTAGGGCGCGCTGGGGCGTGGTCATTGTTGCCATGCCCTAAGGATGGGCGGTAGCCCCCCTTTGCGTCCTGTTGCCGTTCAAATGGTCACGCTCGTCATATGAGAAATATCAAAAAATCAAGCGTGAGCCCTAGCGCGGATGGGTAAGCGGGGCCGACCGCCCGCCCGTTGCCCTGAGGAGGTCGTGCGGCGCAAGGGCGACTGAGAGACCGCGCCGTCCGGCAGAAACGACGATCGCATCGAGCGAGAGCGCGCTCTGGTCGAGCAGGAGTGGGATCTGGCGCTTCGGACTCAGTGGGCTCACCCCGCCCGGCACACTCCCCGTCACGCGTCGCACATCGTCAATGCTGGCGAGCACTGCCCGCTTCGCCTCCAGCTCCGCGGCGATGGTTCGTTCTGCCGCCTCGCTCGTACTCGGGATGACTGCGAAGGCATAGGCGCCCACTGCAGGTGGCGCACCCTCAAGTGCAAAGAGGAGTGTCTTGAAGAGCGTGCTTGGATCGATGCCCAGTTCAGCGGCAGCTGCTGCGCCATATGCAACTTGGACCCCACGATGCTGCTCGACGCCCGTTGGCGGTGTGATCTCATAGTGCACAAGCCTGTGCGGGATATGTTGTTGCACGAGCAGCGCAACGCCCGGAGTGGGCGCTGGGATTCGCGTCTCGTCACTCACCTACAGAGCTGAGCGGGATGCGTACGATCATGCGTGCGCCACCGGTCGCTGATGACTCAGCAGTGATCGTTCCGTTGTGGGCTAGTGCAATGCTACGTGCAATTGCCAACCCGAGCCCTGCGCCTCCATCTGCACGTACCGCACCTGCACCACGGTAGAAGGGTTCAAAGATCTTCTCGCGTTCGCTCTCTGGGACTCCGGCACCAGAATCATCAACCCAGATTGCTGCACCAACTGCGTCGGTGCCAGCGCCAATGCTGATCTCACCTCGTGGGAGTGAGTGGCGCATCGCATTTTCAACAAGGCCAAGGATTAACTGGATCAGTCGATCGCGATCGGCAGAAACTGGCAGCTCGACAAGTTCAATCGCCTCGTGAAGCGAGAAGTTGCTCTTTTGCACCATCGGGCGCGCCCGCTCAAACGCACTGCGTGCTATATCGCCAAGATCCACTGCATCAAGGTTCACACCAGCACCCTGAAGGGTGACGAGGTCTGCGCTCAGCCGGCCAAGGCGCTCAGACTCCGCAACGATCCCGCGCAACAAGTCAAGGCCGGCTGGTTTCACGAGATTTTCGCGTTCGAGGATTTCGGCACTCGACAAGATGACGGATGTCGGGGTGCGGAGCTCGTGGGATGCGCTTGCAACCATCGCTCGCTCGCGAGCAGCGGCAGCGGCGATCGGCGCAAGGGCTCGTCGCGTGATCAAGAGTGCAACACCAAGCGCTGCGCCGAGGGAGAGGAGCACGACGAAAATAAGTGAGCTGAACAGGTTCTGCCGCTGTGCATCCCGCACGTCAAGGCGGCCCGCAACTTGCACGTAGGCGAGCACGGGGCCGGTTGGATCTTGCGGGTGGCGCAGCGGGATCGTGATCACGCGGTACTCCACCCTACCGATAACAACCGTGAGTCCGATAGGCCCGTTGGCCTCATGTATCTGCGTGACGATGGGGAAATCGGTGAGCGCGCCAGCGGAAAGTGCGAGAACCGCTCCCTGCGGAGAGAGGACTGCCCACGGCCCACCCGCGCCGTACTCTTCGTCGTTGAGTCCAGGAGGGATACTTGGCGGCGCATCGATGTGGATGCTCGTGAAGTAGCGCGCGTTCACGGCAACAGACGCGTGAGCCCCAGAGCTACCACCATCACCGTTCTCATCGTCGTCGTTCCCGTCTCCACCAGGATCTTCGCTCTCACTCGGCATGCTCGCCCCCGGCCTCTCGCTCTTGTCGGGCTTCGGCGTGGGCTTGGCACTTGGCGTTGGAGTTGGCATGGGTGGAAGCTCTTCTTGGATCGCCGCTGCGATCCGTGTTGCGCGCTCTACCAGTGCAGCATCGAGCCCAGCATCAAGTGCATTGGTTCCCGCTACTGCCCCGCCGATCGCAACGAGCCCAACAACGAGCCCCGTGGCCACAAGGATAAAGATGGTGATCTGGCGCTTCGTTCGCGAAAGGAGTGCCTCAACGCCTTCACTCCCCGTGTGCGTCTGATACGGCATGCTACTTCTTCTTTTTCATCTCGCTCAGTCGGTAGCCAACACCGCGAACGGTCTTGAGCAGGTCTGCGTGCCCCGCCTCTTCGAATTTATTCCGAAGATAGTGGACATACAAATCGACAACATTTGAGTACACGTCTGGCTCTGAACCCCACACCTCGTCGAGGATCTGCTGCCGTGTCAGCACCGTGTCGCGGTTGCGCAGCAGGTAGGCAAGGAGTGCGTACTCGCGCGCTGAAAGATCGATGATCTGCTCGCCCTTCTTCAACGCGTGGCGCGCCTCATCGAGAATGAGTCCCGGAGCAATCTCACGTGTCGCCTCGCCGTTGAGACTCATCTCGCCACGACGGCCGAGCGCACGCACGCGTGCGAGGAGTTCCGACGCGGCGAATGGCTTTGTCAGGTAGTCGTCCGCACCAGAGTCGAGACCTTCTACACGATCGTCGACGGTGCCGAGCGCGGTAAGCATCAGCACGGGGGTGGTGTCGCCAGCGTGGCGCATCTCGCGCAGGATGGACGAGCCCTCCAGGTCGGGCAGCATGCGGTCGAGCAGGACCAGGTCCCAGGTGCCCGACTGCCAGCGCAACATCCCGTCGGCGCCAGTGGCGGCGAGCTCCGTCGTGTGCTGCTCGCCAGCAAGGAGCCGCACGATGAGTGGGCCGAGCCGTGCGTCGTCTTCGATCAACAAGATGTGCATAGGGTGATCGTGCGCGTCGCACGAGATATGGTCAAGCGCTCGGCCTGCTCTCTGTGCGTTTTCTCATTTATGAGCGTGGAGTGGTGCGCCCGGAGGGAATCGAACCCCCGACCCTCTGGTCCGAAGCCAGATGCTCTAATCCGCTGAGCTACGGGCGCATATCGCGAGGAGTGCTGGTCGGGGCGAGAGGATTTGAACCTCCGACCTCGTCGTCCCGAACGACGCGCGCTACCAAGCTGCGCTACGCCCCGACCGATCCCGCTCCCGCGAGGGTGGAATGATAGCGGATGGGGGTACCCTGCGCCCATGAGAAAAAACGCGGAAGAGACGGGCGACGTCATCCTCCAGGTGGCGCTGACCTTCGATCACGACGCGATCAGCGCCGATGTTGGCGAGGGGAGCCGCGTCTTTGAGCGATCGGTTGGCGAGCTCGGTCCGCGCGTTGGTCTCCCGCGCATCCTTGCGCTGCTCGCGCAGGAATCAATTCCGGCAACGTTTTTCGTCCCCGTGCACACCGCACGAACCTGGCCGGGCGACCTCGCCGCAATCGTTGCTGGTGGACATGAGGTCGCATGCCACGGTTGGGCGCACGAAGATCACGCGGCACTTGCACCGGCAGCCGAGAAGGAACTTATCGAACGCCAGCGCTCTGCGCTGACCGAGGCCGTGCGCACACTCGATCCAGGCGCCGCAGCAGTGCGTGGCTTTCGCGCGCCGTACTGGTCGCTCTCTCCGTCGACCCTTACGTTTGCCGAGGCGGCGGGATTCTCCTATGACTCGTCGCTCGGCTGGGAGGAGACCCGCATCACTCCAGTTCGCCATGGCGATGCACATGCACGTGAGGTTTCACAACTGGGCAGCGCTGGAAAAATCCTTGAGGTGCCGATCAGTCGCTGGCTCGACGATTGGGCCTGG
>CAIPEX010000026.1 GCA_903864185.1 uncultured Chloroflexota bacterium
GCGCCGCGAGGCGCGCTTATGGCGATCCCCATTCAGCGGCGCGGGACGATTGAACGCGATGAATTCAGAATGGCGAGCCAATGTACTCCTCAAGTCCGTGATCGCACGAAACGCTGCGAATGCTTCAAATGCACTCGATTCTAGACCAAAATACCACCCCATAGGAAAAAGGGAGTTCTTGTCGAATTCTGCTCAGTTTCGTGCTCGCGCACGTGGTGCGCTACTTCTTGAGTGGCTTCTCTTTCGGCAGCGCCAAGCTGGCCGCGAGGCCGAAGCAGACAAAGATGAAGGCGACGATGCCGGCCCCGCGGGCCGCGTCGGCGAAGGCCTGGCTGAGGGCGGCGGTGACCTTCTCGCCGAGCCCTGGAATTGCCGCGAGCATTGGGTCGCTGGCAATGAACGGAAGTGCCTGGCCGGCGGATGCCTTCATCGCTTCGACGATGCCATTGATGGCGGCGGGTGGTGCGGCGGCAAGTTCTGGAAGCTTCTCGAGGGCGCTGCGCGACTGCTCACCAATCAGCGTGAAGAGCGTGGTGCCAATGATCGCGATGCCGAGCGCAGAACCAATCTGTCGAGTCGTGGAGTTGGTTCCCGACGCAATGCCTGCACGGGGAATGTCGACCTCGGCCAGCGTGACGTTGGCGAGCTGTGCCGTCGCGAACCCAACGCCGATTCCGTAGACCAGGAATGGGATCAGTAGCTGCAGACCCGTGGATGTTGGCGAGATGAGCAGCGCAATTGCGCCGATACCAACGGCTTCCAGGAACATACCAAGCGTTACGACACGACGTGCCCCCCACTTCTTGGTGAGGGATGGCGCCATTGGCGCAGCAATGAATGAACCAAGCGCGAGTGGCACAAAGCAGAGGCCAGTCTCAAAGGCGCTGTATTGCTGCACCGCAGCGAGGAAGAGTGGGATCGCAAAGAGCACACCGAACTCGCCGAGTGAAACGATGGAGCCAGCGATGTTGCCGTAGCGGAACGTTGGAATATCGAACAGCGTGAAGTCGATAAGGACTGTCTTCTTGGCGCGGAGTCGCGCGCGCTCATAGAGTGCAAAGAGGACGAGTGACACAGCACCAAGTGCGAGTGCCACTGGCACAACCGAGACCGCGGCGATTGGCCACCACGCCCACGCAGCATCGCCACTAAAGGTTGTCGATGGTGCCCACCAGCCGTAGGTGTAGCCCTCGATCAAGCCGAAGACGATACCGGCGAGCCCGAGCGTAATCAGCACCACGCCGCCAATGTCAAAGCCCTTGCTCTTCTGCTCGGTGCGTGTTTCGGCAACGGTAAGGAGTGTGCCGACGATGGCGACGATTGCGATTGGCAGATTCACGCCGAACGCCCAACGCCACGATGCGTTGGTGGTGAGCCAGCCGCCGATCACCGGGCCGAGTGCGGCCATGCCGCCGATAACCGAGCCGTAGATGGCGAAGGCGATCGCGCGGTCTTTGCCGCGGAAGGTTGAGTTGACGATGCTCTGCGTCGATGGCGCCATCGCTGCGCCACCGAGACCCTGCAGGAGTCGCGCGCCGATGAGGAGCTCACCCGACGGCGCAAGTGCGGCAAGCACCGACGCGGCGGCGAAGACCGAGGTGCCGGCCATGTAGAGGCGGCGCTGGCCAATGATGTCGCCAATGCGGCTGAGCGTAATGAGCGCCGCGGCGAAGACGAGCGCGTAGCTGCTGTTCACCCACTCTGCGGCGCTCGGCGTGATCTTCAAGTCGGTGATGATGCGCGGCACGGCGACGTTGACGATCGAGGTGTCGACGATGATCATCGCAAGGCCAAGCGCGAGACAGGCGAGACCGATCCAGCGCGTACGTGCAGAAGTCATCTGCGCATACTAGACAAGCAGCGCGAGGGCTGCAGGGCGCACGCTAAATCGTGCGGGAAGCGCGCCAATAATCTCCCCGTCGGCCTCAATCTCGATCGCACGCGCGCCCGCATCAACTGGCGCGGCGAGCAGCTCGCGACCCTGTGCGGCGCGAACCTTGGGGTGCGTGTAGTGGGTGCCGCGATAGAGGCGTGGCAGGCTCACCACGAAATCGGTGCGGGCGAGATCGCCGAAGCGAATGATCTCGAGTTGCGCGTCATCGATGCGCGCGCTTGGTGCAACGTGCATGCCGCCACCGAACCAGCCGCCATTGGCGATCACCATCGCGGCAACGGGGCCGCGCTCTGCATCGCGATCATCGATGCGCGATTCAACGGTGTCGGGAGCGAACGCAGCTCCAGCGCGCACGGTTGCAAGGCCGAACGCGAGGGCACCGGCGCGACGCTTCAGTTGCGGATACTCCTCAAGCGCGTGCGCGATCTGCGCGCTCACACCGAACGAGGCGACATTCAAGAAGAGGCGCTCCTGCATGTCGGGAAACGTCACCACGCCAACATCCACCTGGCGCACGGTTGCGCGATGCGCAAGCGCATGTGCGGCTGCGATCGGATGACGTGGCGCGCCCGTGCTGCGTGCAAAGTCGCGGCCGGTGCCGGCGGGGATCAGTGCGAGATGTACCGGTGCGATCGATCCATCTTCGCGACGCAACCCGTTGAGCGCCTGGCTCGCCGTGCCATCGCCGCCAAGCACGGCGATGCGTGTCACGCCCCGCGCGACCGCTTCGCGCACGATGCGTTCTGCTGGGCGCACCTCACCAGCGCGCGTTACGGCAATCTCAAAGTCGCCCCACACTTGCAACGCCTCGAGCACACGATCGAGTGAGCGCGCGGCACGACCGCCGCCTGCAGCGGGGTTCACGACGAGTAGGGTGCGCGCGTCCATGTGGTTATCGCGCGACGAGGAAGCCGCGGCCGATCGGATCGTTGGCGTCGAGCACGAAGCGCGCGCTCCCCGTCATATGGGCGCTGCCGCGCACCTCGGGGATGACGGCCGTGCGACCGGCCCACGCCTCGACGCGGGCGACGCGACCAATAAAGAGCGAGTCGCGCCCGAGGATCGACTCGATCGCGATCTCCTCGCCTGTTGCGACGAGCGAGCGTGCGTAAAGGACGGCGATGCGTGCGGAGACCCCCGAGCCGGTGGGCGAGCGATCGACCTCACCCGCGGCGAAGACGCAGAGGTTGCGGGAGTGGTGTGCCGGGTCTTCGGGAGATCCCGAGATGATCGCTCCATATAAGAAGGAGAGATCGTCTTCGAGCGGGTGCGCCACGCCGAGCGCGGCGGCGAGTGGGCCGCCGTGGCGGAGTGCGGCACGGCCCGCATCGGTAATGGCACGCCCAGCAGCGGTGAGTGCGGCGGCGTTCTCCGCGGTCATCTCGAGCCCGAGTGCTGCGGCATCGATGAGCGCATAGAAGGCGCCGCCATAGCCAACGTCGATGGTGAGGCGGCCGTAGCCTGGCACCTCGAGCTGCACGTCGAGTGCGGCGGCAAACGAGGGGACGTTCTCGAAGCGCACCTCGTGCACGCGGGGGGTGCGCCCCGCAGCACGTGCGGCAGCGAGCTCGTCGGCGTGCACGAGCGCGGTCGCGCGCACGAGCCCGCACGGCGCGTCGATCCCGATCGACGTCTCGGTGCCGGTTGCAGGGATTGCACCACTCTCTATAAGGGCTGTTGCCAGCGCGATCGTGCCGTGGCCGCACATCGTGGAGTAGCCCTCGTTATGCATGAAGAGGACGCCGACCTGCGCCTCTACATGATCGGGCGGCACGAGAATGCCGCCGTACATGTCGGCGTGCCCGCGCGGCTCCCACATCAAGAGCTTGCGCAGGTGATCGTGCTGCTGCAGTGCCGAGCGCCGACGCTCGAGGATGCTGGTGCCCGCAAGTTCGGGATAGCCCGACACCACGATGCGGAACGGCTCGCCGCCCGTGTGATAGTCGAGCACCTCGATCGCGTCTCCCTGCGCCGCGCGCGAAGCGTTCAGATCGAGGCGAAGTGGCGTACTCATTGAGCGTGCTTGATGAGGTACATCTGGCGCAGTTGTGCATTGAGAATCTTCACCTCACGGCCGTATACATTGGTAAAGGCATCTACGGCGATCTTTGGATTCCGCAGCGTGTCAAAACTCCCAAGGGATGGGTCATGCCAGAGGTAGTCGTCAAAAATCATGAGTCCTCCTGGCTTCAGGAGCTTGAAGGCGACCACCGCATCAAAGAGCACATCGGGGGCCTGATGCGAGCCATCGATATAAATGAGGTCGAACCGCTCCTGCATGTTTTCACCGAGCAGTTTCGGAAGGTGTGTATCACTCTTCCCTTTATGCACTACAAGATTCACGCTCTTAGCTGCTGCAGCAATGGCAAGGGCGGTGTTCTTGATAAAGCGCGCCTCGACAAGCGAGGGCTTCGGGTATTGACCAGTGTGCTCAACGCTCCCCTCCCAGGTGTCGATGCAGTGCAGCTCAATATCGGCATCGTGCGCAAGGGTATCGATGAGATAGCAGGCGCTTGCGCCCTCATACGAGCCGATCTCTAGGAGCATTCTGGGCTGAAACTTTTCCATGAACGTGTCCCACTGAGGTCGGTTTCCTTCGAACCACGTGTTGCTGAACTCGTACCCGCGATCGACGGTGTTGCGATGCACCTTATGTGGCTTCAGCATCTTGTTGGGAGTGAGCCGGCGCGCAACGCCTTTGAGGATTCGTGCGATACGGCGTTTCATGACGGGAGCAGCGTACCAATGCTGCGCGCCTCTGCGCGGTCGAGGAGCAGATCGGCGAGCGCGATGTCGCAGGCGGCGATACCAAGATGATTGACGAGCGTCGTCGTGCCTGCGGCACGCTCAGCCGGCGCGTCCCCGAGTTGCAGTGCGGCTGCTGGCCAACTGCCGAGCTTTCCCGCGTTGCGCGTGGCGTCGAACTGCGCTGCACTGTCGGTGGCGATCAGCAGCGGCCCGCGCGCCGCGAGTGTCGCAACGAGTTCGCCGGTGAGGCTGGTGGCGTAATCGATCACGAGGAGCGTTGCACCAGGCTCGATCGATGCACTGCTGATCTCGCGTGGTGCGGTGCCGAACGCGGCGGCGGTGATGATCACGTCGGCGCCGCGCATCGCTGCGTCGGCTGATGGCGCAACCGCATCACCATCACGAAGCGGCAGCTCGCTCGCCAGACGGCGCGAATAGAACGCCACCTGCATCGTTGGATAGAGTGCGGCGAGCATCGCGCGGTGCGTGACCGCCTGCGTGCCACCGCCGATGATCGCGCCACGCAGCGCGCCGCCCGCATCTGCTCTGGCCGTCATGGGTGGATAGGCACGAAGTGCTGCACCAGAGACGGCCGCCGTGCGCGCTGCGGTGAGGGCCGCCGCGGCAACGATGCCGCGCAGGCCAGCTGCGCCTGTTCGTTCAATAAGGACGACGCCGCTAATCCCTGCAGCTCCGCCACCACTGATCCACTTTGCCCCCGCCACGCGCCCCTGCGCGCGATCGATCGCCGCCGGCATCGCATGCGCAAATGCTGCACCCGCGCCAAGGTCGAGCGGCATCTTCGGCGGCTGATGCGCCGTCCCGCGAGCAACGGCGTGGAGCGCATCGTCGATCAGTGCGATCTGTTCGGGAACCGGCGGGAGGAGTGCGGCAACATCCTGCTCGGAGAGATAGCGCGTGGAACCTTCGCGCTGCGTCATCGCTGCCGTTCGGCGAGTTGAATGATGTTCCCTTCGGGGTCAACAGCATTGCAGTAGTGCACGTTCCCGTAGGTGGCAACCGTGCTCGCGTCAAACACGCGACCGCCAAGCCCCGCAACCGCGGTGCGTGCCGCGTCGATCGACGCAACGAGATAGACCGGTTTCATCGCTGCATCTTCGCGCGGGTCATACGCTGTGGCGGCCACCGCACCGGGGATCTGGTGGAGGAGCACCTCATTCGCATCCGACCGCACGCGCACGAACGTGTCGGATATGTCGGAGAGCTGTGCGCTGAGCAGTGCCGCATAGAAGGTGGCGCTGCGGGTGATGTCGTCGGCAAAGAGGACGGTGGTGCTCATGCGCTAGACGTTGAAGCGGAACTCCACCACGTCGCCATCGCGCATGATGTACTCCTTCCCCTCCATGCGCACCTTTCCTGCAGCCTTCGCATCGTTCATCGATCCTGCGCTGATCAGATCGTCGAACGAGATGATCTCGGCCTTGATGAAGCCGCGCTGGAAGTCGGTGTGGATCACGCCCGCTGCTTGCGGTGCGGTCCACCCCTTATGGATCGTCCACGCGCGCGTCTCCTTTGGCCCGGCGGTGAGATAGGTCTGCAGGCCGAGCGCGTTAAAGCCGATGCGCGCCAACTGGTCGAGGCCCGACTCGCTCTGCCCCATCGAGGCGAGCAGCTCTTTCGCTTCGGCCTCCGAAAGGTCGACAAGCTCGCTCTCGATCTTTGCGTCGAGGAAGATCGCCTCGGCCGGCGCAACGAGTGCGGCGAGTGCGCCGCGCTTCGCCGGGTTCGACAAGATCGCCTCGTCGACATTGAACACGTAGAGGATCGGCTTCGCGGTGAGGAGGCCGAGCTCCTTGATGAGCGTGAGATCGATCGCGGTCGATGAGAGCGGCTCCCCGCGGTTGAGTGCGGCAACTGCGGCATCGACGATCTCGAGCACCTCGGGGTCGAGCTTCTTCCCCTTCACCTCTTTCTCGTAGCGCGAGCGCGACTTCTCGAGCGTCTCGAGGTCGGCAAAGATCAGCTCGGTATTAATGGTGCCGATGTCGCTCTTCGCATCGACCTTACCGTCAACGTGGATGATGTCTTCGTCGGCAAAGCCGCGCACCACCTGCGCGATGGCGTCGGCCTCACGAATGTGCGACAAGAACTTATTGCCGAGGCCCTCGCCCGTCGAAGCCCCCTTCACGATTCCGGCGATGTCGACAAACGAGACCGGCGCGGGGAGGATCTTCTCGGAGCCGAAGATCGTGGCGAGTTGTGCCAGGCGCACGTCGGGTAGGTTCACGACGCCGATGTTCGGCTCGATCGTGGCGAATGGGTAGTTCGCCGCCAGCACGTTGTTGCGCGTGAGCGCGTTGAAGAGCGTCGACTTACCGACGTTCGGGAGCCCAACAATACCGATGGTGAGTGCCATGCGTCGCAGTATAGGGGCGACCTATGAGAGTGGAGGGATTCACCCGAAGGTGGTTGACTTCACCAGTGCACCGTCGCGCGTGTAGGTGTTCCATACGCCAACCTGACGACCGCGATCAAAGCTGCCCGAACGCATCAGGCTGCCGTCGAGGCGGAAGAACTTCCATGCGCCGTGCAGCTCGCCGCCGAGGCGCTGTCCTCGCGCCTTCACCGTACCGTCGCCGTACTTGATCACCTCGCGAACCGGCTTCGCGGCAGGCATCGCTACTTCGCTTTGAGCGTCAGCGAGACACTATTAATGCACCAGCGCTGATCGGTTGGCACGTCGTACCCCTCGCCCTCAAACACGTGGCCAAGGTGTGAGCCGCATGCGGCGCAGCGCACCTCGGTGCGAACGCGCGGAGCGAGCGAGCGATCTTCGATCAACTCGACCGCATCACCAGATTTCGGTTGATAGAAACTTGGCCATCCGCAACCGGAGTGAAACTTTGCCTCGCTCGTAAAGAGCTCTGCATCGCACGCCTTGCACGTGTAGACGCCAACCGTTTCGCTGTCGGTGTATTCGCCAACGAACGGCGCCTCGGTGGCGGCGCGGCGCAGCACCTCGAACGAGAGTGGGTCGACGCGACTGCGCAGTGCATCCTCGTCGATCTGCACGCGATAACTCCCGCCGATTGGCGAGTCGCTCCACTCGTGCGAAGGGAACGGCACGCCGGTCTGACTGTGGCAGTCGTAGCCCTTCGGATTCTTCTCGAGGTAGCGCTGGTGATACTCCTCGGCCGGCCAGAAGGTCATCCCCTCTGCAGGGAGCACCTCGCTCACGATCGCGCCGTGCCCTGCGGCAGCGAGCGCCGCCCCATAGAGCTTCATCCCCGATTCAATCGCTTCGCGCTGATTGTCGTTCGTGAAATAAATGGCGCTGCGATATTGCGAGCCAACATCGCCGCCTTGGCGGTTGAGCGATGTCGGGTCGTGCATCGTCAAGAACTCTTCGAGGAGGCGGCGGTACGAAACCGTCTGATTGTCGAAGACAACCTTCACCATCTCGGCATGGCCGGTGCTGCCGGTGCACACCTGCTCATAGGTGGGCGACGCGGCGCTGCCACCCATGTAGCCGACGGCGGTTTCGGTGACGCCCGCCATCTGCCAGAAGCGGCGCTCAGCGCCCCAGAAGCAGCCCGTTGCAAAGTAGGCGGTTTCGATCATGCCCCTATGGTGCCACGCACGCGAGGCGGCGTGCGCCACTCGGCGCCCGCCCCTCACGCTGCCACGCGGCAGAACAGAACGCTTAGTTTGTGCGGCGCAGGCGCGCTGCTGCGACGGCTCGCTCGCGAACGAACAGGCCCGTGCCTGCCACTGCGGTGAGGCCGGCGAGCAGGAGCAAGATCGTGCTCATCGACCCAGCATCGCCATCGGTTGCAGGCAGGTTGAACCCACCAGCGACAAGGTCGATCGCTACTGGCGTGGAGCTCGACCCACCGGGGATCTGGCCATCCATATTGCTCCCCCAGCACCAGACCGTCGCATCGGTTTGCACGGCGCAGGCGCTGTCGCGCGATCGTCCGATCGCGGCCCAGGAGTTGCTGCCGGTAACAAGTGCTGGCACAGCGCTGTCGTTCTCATCGCCTGCGATACCGCTCCCGAGGTTCCCCTGATAGCCATCGCCCCAGCACCAGAGTGAGGCGTCGGTCTGGATGCCACATGCGGTCCATGCGCCAGCGCCGATGGCCGACCAGGTGCTCGATCCAACTTGTGCCGGTGTATTCGTTGAGATAGTTGCGCCGAGCCCGAGTGTGCCGCCATTGCCGCTGTAGGTGCCGACACCCCAGCACCAGAGCGTCTCGTTCTTCTTAATTGCGCAGGTGTAGTTTCCTGGGCCGCCTGACGAGGTATCAACCGTGCTCCACTTCCCCGCCACCTGCGTTGGGTGCCGCTTCGTTGTCGTTGAGCCGATGCCGAGTTGCCCATCGTTGTTGCCGCCCCAGCACCAGAGGGAGGCGTCTGACTGAATGCCACAGGCATGCGAGTTACCGATGCTCACGCTCAACCAGTTGCTGAGGTCTGCGCGCACAGGAGTTTTCGCAAGCGTTCCGATTCCCTTTCCGTTGCCGAGTTGGCCACTCTTGTTGCTCCCCCAGCACCAGAGCGATCCGTCGCTCTTGATGGCACAGGTGCTTCGTTCACCCGCGCCGCCGCTCACCCAATCGGTGTCGGTGCCGACCTGCGTCGGTACGTTTTTCGCTGTCTTGTCGCCGAGGCCGAGCTGGCCCACAAAGTTGCTCCCCCAGCACCAGAGTGTGCCGTCATTTTTAATGGCACACATATGATCGCCGCTGCTGTCAAAGAGGTAGCGCCAGTTGCTGCTCAAGGTTGACTCTTGTACAGGGTTGGTTGAGTCGGTGTTTGTCCCGTCGCCGAGCTGACCAGACGAGTTACTGCCCCAGCACCACATGCCGCCGGTGTTTTGAATAACGCAGGTGGAGTGCCTGGTTGCGCCAATGCTCATTTGTGGCGCAGTTACCGCCTTAGCGGAGTGTGCCGAGAAGGTACCGATGATCACGAGTGCGATTGTCATCGAGAGAAGCTTCTTACCCAACATGGGGATCCTCCGCGTCTATAGGCCATGCGGCGACAGCCTGTGCGGGGATTGTAAGAGGTTGAAAGAAATTTAGGAAACGCCTGTGACCAAGGCTCACATCACCGCTCGCTAACCCACGCCGCGCGACGGGCCGAGGGTAGACGAGCGCTTTTTCCCCCGCTACGATCTGCCGATGCAATCTGCACAACGCCTTATTGGCATCGCGACC